>JALZNU010000364.1 GCA_030857495.1 Actinomycetota bacterium
ACAGGTGACGCTCGATCCCGTGCAGGTGAGCGACGTCGAGATGGGTGACCAGTCGCTGTCGTTCCGCGTCGACCGCCCTGGTGTGCCCGTGCTGGTGAAGGTCAGCTACTTCCCCAACTGGTCGGTCGAGGGCGGTGACGGTCCGTGGCGCATCGGCCCCAACATGATGGTCGTCGTGCCCACGGACGAGGTCGTGACGATGAGGTATGACCAGTCGAAGCGGGATTACGTCTTCTACTTCCTGACGATCGTCGGTCTCGGGCTGTGCGTCCTGTGGCGCGTGCGAGGCAGCCTCGGTCTGCGAGCACCCGAGATGACCGGCGGTCTGTGGACGAGCCCTGACCCGACTGGCGCCCCGCCGCCTCCACCAACGGCCTATGCGCCGCCCGCTCCGGCCTCACGTGACGCACCCGACGGCGCCACCGACGGTGGTTGGGTGAGACCCGACGAGCACGGCTTCGACGACGGCGTCACCCCGCTCGAGGACCCCGGCGGGCCGGGTGGTCCCGGGCGGGCTCCCGACTGACGCCGATAGCATCCCGACGGTCATGTCACCCCTCGAACTGATCGTCAAGGCATACGACATCCGGGGCACGGTGCCCGATCAGCTCAACGACGAGTACGCCGCCGCGTTCGGCGTCGCCTTCGCCACGTTCGCCCGTTCTGACCGGATCGTGGTCGCCCGCGACATGCGTGCATCGGGCGAGCGCCTGCTCGCCGCGTTCACCGAGGGTGCGCAACGTCAAGGCGTCGACGTCGTCGACATCGGCCTCACGTCGACGGACATGTTGTTCTTCGCCTCCGGCCGCCTCGCCGTGCCCGGCGCGATGTTCACCGCCTCGCATAACCCGGCCGGGTACAACGGCATCAAGCTGTGCCTCTCGGGAGCCCGCCCCGTCGGCATCGACACGGGCCTCGCCGACATCCGCGACCTGGCCACCGAGGTGCTCGACGGCCGCGGTCCTGCCCCGGCAGCGCGACCCGGTACCCGCACCGAGAAGGAGCTGCTCGGCGAGTTCGCCGACCACGTGACGAGCTTCATCGACCGGTCGGCGCTGCGCCCGACGCGCGTCGTGGCCGATGTCGCCAACGGCATGGGCGGGCTCGTCGTGCCTGCGGTGTTCGAACGGCTCGACGCCATCGACCTCGAGGTGATGTATCCCGAGCTCGACGGCACGTTCCCGAACCATCCGGCTGACCCGTTGCAGCCGGCCAACCAGCGCGACCTGCGGGCACGCGTGCAGTCCGGTGGCTTCGACCTCGGGCTCGCCTTCGACGGCGATGCGGATCGCGTGTTCGTCGTCGACGAGACGGGCACGGGAATCAGCGGCTCCACCACGACGGCGCTGCTCGCCGCGGCGCTCCTGCCGGGTGCCCCAGGTGCGACGGTGCTGCACAACCTGATCTGTTCGAAGGCCGTCCCAGAGGTCGTGCGCGAGCACGGCGGCGTGCCCGTGCGGACGAAGGTCGGGCACTCGTACATCAAGGATGAGATGGCGAAGACCGGCGCGCTGTTCGGCGGCGAGCACTCGGCGCACTACTACTTCGCCGACAACTACCGCGCCGACAGCGGAGTGATCGCCTCGGTGCTCGTCATCGCCGAGCGCAGCAAGTCCGGTCAAGAACTGTCGGTGCTGCGCAAGCCCATCGAGCGATACGCGCAGAGCGGCGAGATCAACACCGAGGTCGCCGACGCTGATGCCGTCATTGCCGCCGTCGAGGCCGAGTTCGGGGATTGCAAGCACGATTGGCTCGACGGGCTGACCGTCGAGTGCGGCAGCTGGTGGTTCAACCTGCGGCCGTCCAACACCGAGCCCTTGCTGCGTCTCAACCTCGAGGCGGCAACTCCGTCCGAGTGCGAGGATCGCGTGACCGAGGTCCTCTCCCTGATCACGAGCTGAGGAGACTCACAATGACGTGCTGCTGCGTTCCCCGGCCACGCAGGCCGTTGGCGTCCGCTCCTTCGCTGGCGCTCCGTCACTCCCACCTTCGAGAGGACTCACCATGACGTTAGATGCCACCCTGTTGTCGATTCTCGTATGTCCCCAGGACCACGGTCCGCTCGTCTACCTCGAGTCCGAGGACACGCTCTACAACCCACGGCTGCGTTGCCGGTACCCGATCGAGGACGGCATCGTGACGATGCTCGTCGAATCGGCCGTGACGGTCGACGACGCCGAACACGACCGCCTGATGGCACTCTCCGACGAACACCCCCCGACTGATGGAGGACCACGATGACCGACGCCGCGACCGCCACACCCACCAATCCCGACCAGGCGGCCGCAGGCGCCGAGACGCCTCGGCGCGACTTCCGCGTCGCCGATGTCGCGCTCGCCCCGTTCGGGCGCAAGGAGATGCACCTCGCCGAACACGAGATGCCGGGGCTAATGGCGTTGCGCAAGGAGTTCGCGGGCTCGAAGCCGCTCACCGGCGCACGCATCTCCGGTTCGCTGCACATGACGGTGCAGACCGCAGTGTTGATCGAGACGCTCGTCGCGCTCGGCGCCGAGGTGCGATGGGCGAGCTGCAACATCTTCTCCACCCAGGACCATGCCGCGGCAGCGGTCGCCATCGGCCCCGACGGGACGGCGGA
>JALZNU010000365.1 GCA_030857495.1 Actinomycetota bacterium
CCCCCTCGCCGTCGGACGATCCGACTCGCTCGGTCGTCCGACAGCAGTTGGGCGCGGCCGCAGGCCGCTCGACACCCCGTCCGAGCGAGGCGAAGCCGAGCGACGGAACGGGGACTCGCCCGAACGGAGCGAGCGAGGCGAAGCCGAGCGACGAGAGTGAGGGCGACTCACGGGATCGCCCCATAGACGGCATAGAGACCCGTGAGCGCGGCGAGGCCACCGCCGCAGGCGAGCAGCGTCAGTTCCCAGCCGTAGCGATCACGTCGTGGCCACCACGCGGCGACGGCGATCAGGAGCGGGAAGGCGGTGTAGAGGAACCGCGGCCGGGCCGTGACGGTGGCCGGGATCAGCATGAGCGCGAGGATTACGGCCGTGTAGGCGACGAGCGGGGACGGCAGCGGGCGTTTCCACAGGCACCACAGGCCGCCGAGCATGCACAGGAACGAAAGCGCGGTGATCGCGTCGGTCGGCGACGTGAACGGGTTGCGGAAGAAGTCGAGCGTGTTGCTGACGGCCGTTCGCCCGAAGCTCGTGCCCTCCTCCCAGGCCTCGCTCTGCACACGGAACCACACACCCCACTCACCGGTCTGGAACGTGAGGTAGAGGTGGAAGGCGGCGATGCCGATGGGCGCCATCAGCGGCGCAGCGAGCGACGACCACTCGCGTGACCTGCGGATCGCGATGATCGAGGCGATCGCACAGGCGGCTATGAGGGCGACGCCGTTAGGCCGCGTCGCCGTGCCGACGGCGGCGAGGACGCCTGCGAGCAGCCACCGCTCGTCGAGCAGTGCGAGGAGGCACGCCATCGCCAGAACGAGGAAGATCGCCTCTGCGTAGGCGTAGCTGAGGACGAAAGAACCGGGGAAGATGGCGAACAGCACCATCGTCCGCCCGGCGACGTCGACGTCGAAGATGCGCCGTGCGAGCAGTCCGATGAGAACGATCGCAACGATCGCCATGACCGTGTTGACAGCCAGCGCGATGTAGGTGACGTCGATGTCGACGACGACGGCGACGACGCGATGCACGACCCGTACGACGAACGGGAAGACCGGGAAGAACGCGGCCCGCGCCTCGAGCTGGAAGAACGTGATGTCGGGGGGGACGTAGCCGGGGTACCCGGTGCGCGAGATCGCCATGTACCACTCGCCGTCCCACGCGCCGAGCACGCCGGCCATGAGACCGACAGGCCCCGCGGGCGGCGTCCTGTCGGCGACACTGGCGTCGACGGTGACCTGCACGGCGCGCACGGCTGTGGCGGCGAGCATGCACAGGCGGCCGACCACGAACACCCCGACGGCGAGCATGACCGCGCGCCGGAAGCGATCACGTTCCACGCTGGTCGCGGTGGGGCCAGGAGTCGACTCGACCCGTTCGACCACGGCGGGTTCGGACTGGAGCGTGGTCATGCAGCGTTGGATCGGGGGGAGTGTTTCGACGCCAGCCGTTCTGGCACGCAGCGACGGTAGCAGCAGACCGGTCCGCCAGAGAGTACGGCCGTCGTGGCTACCGTGTCGCAGATGCCCGGTGCCGACGACTGTCTCGTCGACCGCGGCGACCGCTGGATCCTCGCAGGCGTGGCGATGGGGATCGGTGTTCGGGTGGCGATGCTGATCGCCCGCCTCGGCGACGCCGTGCCGTTCTCGGACACGCTGTGGTACACCGCGCAGGCGAAGGCGTTGCGCAAGGGCCGCGGGTTCGACGATCTCTTCACGGGCGACCCGACTGCCGAGCATGGTCCGCTGACGCCGATCCTGCTGTCGCCCGCCACGACCGCTGACGGTCAACGGGCCCTGATGGCCCTGTACGGCGTCGTCGGCCTCCTCGTCCTCGTCGTGGTCGCTCGTCGCCTGCTGTCGCCCCTCGCCGCGCGCGTGGCTGTCTTCGTTGCAGCGCTGTACCCCAACATCTGGATGCACGAGAGCGTCCACATGTCCGAAGCGCTCGCGATCGGCCTCGTCAGCACGACGATCCTGTGCATGCTCGCCGTTCGCGAGCACGGTCGATGGTGGGCGGCCGCCGCGCTCGGCATCGCCATCGGTCTCGCCGCGCTCGCCCGCAGCGAGCTTGCAATGCTTGCCCCCCTTTGCGCGCTCGTCGTGTGGCGCCACTCGCCGGGACGCCGGCTGATGAACGCCGGTGTCGTGGTCGTCGCCGCGCTCGTGGTGGTCGCACCGTGGGTGGCGCTCAACCTGTCGCGATTCGACGAGCCGACGTTCCTCACGACGAACGACGGCACGACCTGGATCGGCGCCAATTGCGACGACACCTACTCGGGAGGCAACACCGGTTCGTGGACCGTGTTCTGCGCCATCGATGTCGAGGGGCTCGACGACGACGCCGACGCCTCGGTGCGCTCGGCCCGTCAACGCGAGCTGGCGTTCGAGTACATCAGCGAGCACGCAGAGCGTGTGCCCGTCGTCGTGGTCGCCCGACTGGCGAGGACGCTCGATCTGTACGGCCTGTCGAACATGGTGTCCGGTGACACGGGAGAGGACAAGTTCGAGTGGGTGGCGTGGCTCGGCGTCGTGTCGTTCTGGATGCTCGCGCCGCTGACCGTCGTCGGTATGCGTGCGATGGGGCGCCGCGACCG
>JALZNU010000366.1 GCA_030857495.1 Actinomycetota bacterium
GAGCGCCGTCCGGTCCCACTTTTCCAGCACGTCCTGGCCGGACAGCGGCTCTACGACCTCTTCGCGGACGACAGCGGTGGTGACGCCGGCGCGGTGAACCCGCAGCTGGCCCAGCTGGCGCGCGACGACTGGCGACGCACGCGCGCGCGCGACCACCGGTCGAAGCGGGGACAGTACCGTCGCCCCGGTGTGCATGGGCTGGTGCCGAGTCGTAGCGAGGTCGTCGACACCCTCGACGCCGAGGGGCTTCTCCCGGCGATCATGTTCATCTTCAGCCGAGCCGGCTGCGACGCGGCCGTGCAGCAGGTCCTCAACGCCGACCTGCGCCTCACCACTGCCGACGAACGCCGCGAGATCCGCGCGTACGCCGAGGGGAGGGCCGCCATGCTGGCCGCTGCCGACCTCGACGTTCTCCGTTATCCCGAGTGGCTCGAGGCCCTCAGTCGCGGCGTCTCGTCGCACCATGCCGGCATGCTCCCGATCTTCAAGGAGTGCGTTGAGGCGCTCTTCTCTCGCGGCCTCGTCAAGATCGTCTTCGCGACAGAGACGCTCGCGCTCGGGATCAACATGCCGGCTCGTTCCGTCGTGATCGACAAGCTCTCGAAGTGGAACGGCGAGACCCATGCCGACGTGTCGCCGGGGGAGTACACCCAGCTCACGGGTCGCGCCGGGCGGCGGGGCATCGACGTCGAAGGACACGCGGTCGTGGTCTGGGCTCCGGGATTCAACCCCACAACGGTCGCCGGCCTCGCCTCGACACGCACCTATCCGCTGCGATCGTCGTTCCGGCCGTCGTACAACATGGCAGTCAACCTGGTGCGTCAGGTCGGGAGGGTCACTGCTCGCGAGCTGCTGGAGTCGTCGTTCGCACAGTTTCAGGCGGATCGGGCCGTCGTCGGGCTCGCGCGGCAGGTCCGCAAGGCCGAGGAGGCGCTCGAGGGATACGCCGAGTCGATCTCGTGCGACCTCGGCGACTTCATGGAGTACGCCGCTTTGAGGCGTCGACTGTCAGACCGCGAGGCGTCGCAGTCGCGTCGCGGCCGGAACGACAGGCGCGATGCTGCCGCCGACTCGTTGGACCGGCTCCGTGCGGGAGACGTGATCGACGTGCCGACAGGACGTAGCCGAGGGATGGCGGTTGTGATCGACCCCGGCGTGCGCTCAGCACGTGACGGCCCGAGGCCACTCGTGGTGACGATCGACAGGCAGGCGCGAAGGCTGTCGCTCGTGGACTTCCCGACTCCCGTGGAGCCGTTGGCGCGGATGCGCATCGCCAAGAAGTTCAATGCCCGCAACCCCCAGCAGCGGCGCGATCTCGCCGCCCTTCTGCGCGACCGCACCCAGGACCTGCCGACGCCGCAGAGCCGACAACGTGAACGCGGCCCGGCGGCCGACGACCCCGAGGTGCGTCGGCTGCGGGAGAACATCCGTGCGCACCCCTGCCACGGCTGCCCGGACCGTGAGCACCATGCGCGATGGGCCGAGCGGCACCTCAAGCTGCAGCGCGAGACCGAGACCATCCGTCGACGGATCGAGCAACGCACCAACACGATCGCGCGCCAGTTCGACCGTGTCTGCGAAGTGCTCGAGGAGCTCGGCTACCTCGAGGGAGAGTCGGCGACAGCTGCCGGCCGGTCCCTGGCCCGCATCTACAGCGAGCTCGACCTGGTCGCCGCTGAGTGTCTACGGCGCTCGGTGTGGGACGATCTGGAGCCGCCGGCGCTCGCCGCTGCTCTGTCGGCGCTCGTCTTCGAGTCGCGCAACCCCGACGACGCGGACCGTCCACGACTGCCCGGTGGGGCCGTCCGGCACGCGCTGGCCGCCACGGTGGACATCTGGGCCGAGCTCGACGCCGTCGAGCGTGAGCACCGGCTCAGCTTCCTGCGTGAGCCGGATCTCGGCTTCGCGTGGGCGGCGTACCGGTGGGCAGGCGGCGCAGGGCTCGAGGACGTGCTCGACGATGTCAACCTCGCACCTGGGGACTTTGTGCGCTGGGTCAAGCAGCTTCTCGACCTCGCGGAGCAGATCGCCGATGCGGCAGGCGACACGTCGCTGCGGCATACCGCGAGGGAGGCTGTCAGGTCGATGCGCAGGGGAGTGGTGGCCTACTCCGCCGAGGTGGACACCTGACCGGTGCCGGCCAGGCCCGCGATCCCGAGTGCGACGAGGCCGACGCCGATGACACTGACGATGATCCCTACCGGCTGTTGCAGTACGACACCCACCACTGCAAGGCCGACGCCGCCGGCGGCTCCCCAGCCGAAACCTGCGCGCTTGCGGCGCCGGAGGTCCTGCGCGGACATGACGAGGAGCATCAGCGGGAGCAGCAGGACGACAAGGGCCACGATGGAGAAGATCTGGACATACCCGTGAGGGTCGGCGTCTCCCGCGCTGACACCGAGCAGGAGGTAGCCGACGAACGCAGCCGCCATCAAGACCAGCGCCAGCGTGGTGAGCACCGCGGCGAACATCCAGAACCACCAGGATCGAGTCGTCATCGGCTCGACCTTGCGACGGGCCTCGTGAGTGTCGAGCGACGAGTCGCCGCTCCCAGCCTCCGCCGCTCGACGTGCGACGAGGCGTCCTGCAAC
>JALZNU010000071.1 GCA_030857495.1 Actinomycetota bacterium
TGCGCCTCGCCACCGGGCGACCGTTCCCGTCACGCCGGACGTGGCGAGCCGTCGTGCCCGCCGGCCTGTTCTTCGGCGCCAACATCTCGCTGTTCTTCACGGCCGTGACGAAGACGAGCATCGCCCACGCCGAGTTCATCACGTCGCTGTCGCCGCTGCTGCTGGTGCCCGCCGGTGCCGTGATCTTCGGCGAGCAGCCCCGCTGGCGGGCGCTCGGCTGGGGTCTCGTCTCGCTCGTCGGGATCGCCATCGTGCTCGCCTTCGGGCCGCCGTCGGGCAACGCCACCGTCGGCGGCGACCTGTTGATGCTCGTCGTGCTCTGCACGTGGGTCGGGTACCTCGTGTCAGCTCGTCGCGCCCGGGCGACGGTGGAGGTCGTCGACTTCATGTCGACGGTCATGCCCGTCGGCATGCTGACCGCGTCGCCGATCGCGTTCGTGCTGGCGGGCGACGACCTTTGGCCGCTCAGCGACAAGGCCTGGGTCTCGGCGGCGCTGCTGACCGTGCTCACGGGGATGCTCGCCCACGGGCTGATCGCGATCGCCCAGCGGGAGGTCGACGTCGGCGTGATCGCCACGATGCAGGTTGCGCAGCCGGCGCTCGCCGTCGGATGGGCGTACCTCATCGTCGACGAGGAGATCCGCCTCGCGCAAGTGCCGGGGATGGTGCTCGTGCTCGTCGGCCTGGTTGCGTTCACGCTGGCGACGAGGCGCCGCCTGCCGCCGCCGGTCGACGACGCGCCTGCGATCCTGGTGGACCATGCCGGGTGACCACACGCTCGCTGGTCGGCTGCCGATCATCGACCTCTCGGACGACGCAGCGCGGATCGCTCGCTCGATCGACGCCGCATGCCGCGACGTCGGATTCTTCTACGTCGTCAACCACGGCGTGCCGGTCGAGCTCGGGGAGCGACTGGAGCGGGCGGCGCGTGACTTCTTCGCCTTTGACGAGGCAGAGAAGGCCGAGATCGAGATGGCCCGCAGCGGACTGGCGTGGCGCGGCTGGTTCCCTGCAGGTGGTGAGCTGACCTCCGGTGTGCCGGATCGCAAGGAGGGCATCTACTTCGGCGAAGAGCTGGCGGACGACGATCCGAGGGTCGCGGCCGGGACGCCGCTGCACGGCGCCAACCTGTTCCCGCGGCGTCCTGCGGAGCTGACGCCCGCGGTGCTCGACTGGCTCGACGCGATGACGAGCCTCGGACACCGTCTTGCTGCCCGTGTCGCGCTCGCTCTCGGACTCGACGAACAGTGGTTCCATCGCCGGCTGACGGCCGATCCGCTCGTGCTGTTCCGCATCTTTCGCTACCCGGCCACGATCGCCCGTGTCGACACGGGCGACTGGGGTGTCGCCGAGCACACCGACTACGGGCTGCTGACGATCCTGCGCCAGGACGCGACCTCCGGGTTGGAGGTGCGCACCCCGGATGGCTGGATCGGGGCACCGCCGATCGAGGGCTCGTTCGTCGTCAACATCGGCGACATGCTCGACCGCATGACAGGCGGGCGCTACCGCTCGACCCCGCACCGGGTTCGCCCCTCGGCGGAGGTCGATCGGCTCTCGTTCCCGTTCTTCTTCGACCCGTCGTGGGACGCCGAGGTGGCGCCGCTGCCGCTCGGCGACGATGACCGTCCCGCCGACGACGCGGCCACCCGCTGGGACCGAGCGAGCGTCCACGACCACCTGCACGGCACCTACGGCGACTACCTCTGGTCGAAGGTCTCCAAGGTCTTCCCCGACCTCACCTGACCTGACCTCACCTGAACCCGACCTCGGCGACAACGCCCGCCCCACCACCGTCTGGGCGGGATTCATCCCATTCCACCGTCTGGGTGGGATCTCTTCCAGCAGGTGAGAGAGATGCCGCCCAGACAGATCGACTCGGCGGGTTCGACGGCGGATGAGAGGATGCGGGCGATGAGCGAGCACAGCGAGCGAATGCCGACAGAGCGACCGCCAGGGAGCCGGGCGGCGATGGGGTGCGGGGGCGCAGCCCCCGAGGGACGATGAGCGAGCACAGCACGGAACCGGACAGGGTGACGGTCACGATCGACAACGGGGTCGCCGACGTGCGGCTCAACAGGCCGGACAAGCGCAACGCGCTCGATCCGGCGATGTTCGCCGCCATCGTCGAGGCCGGCGAGCGGCTGAAGACCGAGGACCGGCTGCGAGCCGTGGTGCTGTCGGGGGAGGGAGCGTCGTTCTGCGCCGGACTCGACTTTGCGTCGTTTCAGGCGATGGCCGGCGACGGCGACGGCAGCGACGTCGGTGCCATCGGGCGCGTCGCCGAGGGCCGGATCACCCATCTCGGCCAGCAGGCCTGCTGGGTGTGGCAGGAAGTCCCCGTGCCCGTGATCGCCGCCGTCCACGGACACGCGCTCGGAGGCGGGCTGCAGATCGCGCTCGGCGCAGACATCCGCATCGCTCACCCCGACACCACGCTGTCGGTGCGCGAGCTGCACTGGGGCCTCACACCCGACATGACCGCCACGCTGACCCTGACTCGCCTGGTCCGTCCCGACATCGCCAAGGAGCTCACGTTCTCGGCCCGACTCGTCGACGGCACCGAGGCGGCGGCGCTCGGACTCGTCACGAAGTTGAGTGAGACCCCCCGCGACGACGCGCTGGCGATGGCAGCCGACCTGGCACAACGCAGCCCGGACGCCGTGCGCGGCGCAAAGGCGCTGTTCGGTCGCCTCCTCGACGAGCACGCCGCCGAGCAGTTCGCCGCCGAGCGCGAGACCATCGGTCGTCTCGTCGGAAGCCCGAACCAGGTCGAGGCCGTCATGGCCGGCTTCGAGTCCCGCCTGCCGCTCTTCCGCGACTGAACGGAGCTGCGTGAGAAGGTCCCTCGCCCCCTAGAGTGGCGCGTTCACCGTTCGGGTCAGCGTCGCCCCGGGCCCTCCACACAAGCCGAATCCGGACTTCCGTGGAAGAGGACCATGACCGCTGCCAACCGACGGGCTGATCTCTACGATCCGCGTTTCGAGCACGACTCCTGCGGGGTCGCGTTCGTTGCGCACATCAAGGGCGTCGCCAGCCATCGACTCGTCGTCGACGGGTTGACCGCGCTCACGAACATGGAGCATCGCGGCGCCACGGGTGCCGAGGCCGACTCGGGCGACGGCGCCGGCATCCTGCTGCAGGTGCCCGATCGCTTCCTGCGCGACGTCGCCTCCGATGCCGGGTTCGAGCTGCCCGAACGCGGTCGCTACGCCGTCGGCAACGCCTTTCTGCCCACCGATTCCGTGGCCAGGGAGAAGGCGCAAGCAGTGATCGAGGGGATCATCGTCGAGCAGCAACTGACGGTGCTCGGGTGGCGCGACGTGCCCGTGCACGCCGACTGCCTCGGCGCGACGGCACGCAAGGCGATGCCGGCGATCTGCCAGCTCTTCGTCAGCGATCCCGCCGGATCGGCAGGCATCGACCTCGACCGCCTCGTCTTCATCGCACGCAAGCGGATGGAGCACGAGCTGGAGGCCGAACTGGCCACGTTCTTCGCGTCGTTCTCGGCCCGTACGCTCGTCTACAAGGGGATGCTGACGACGCCGCAGCTCTCGGCGTTCTACCCCGATCTTTCCGACGAGCGCATGGAGTCGGCGCTGCTGCTGGTGCACAGCCGTTTCTCCACCAACACGTTCCCGTCGTGGCCGCTCGCCCACCCGTACCGGTTCATCGCCCACAACGGGGAGATCAATACGGTGCAGGGCAACCAGAACTGGATGCGTGCCCGCGAGGCGATGCTGGCGAGCGAGCTGCTGCCGGGGCTCGATCGTGCCTACCCGATCTGCACGCCGGGCGCGTCCGACACGGCCCGCTTCGACGAGGTGCTCGAGCTGCTCCACCTCGGAGGACGGTCACTGCCACATGCCGTGCTGATGATGATCCCCGAAGCTTGGGAGAACGACGCCGAGATGGAGCCCGCCCAGCGTGCGTTCTACCGCTACCACTCGTCGCTGATGGAGCCGTGGGACGGCCCGGCGAGCGTCACGTTCACCGACGGCACCGTGATCGGCGCCGTGCTCGACCGCAACGGCCTGCGCCCGAGCCGCTACTGGGTCACCGACGACGACCGCGTCGTCATGGCTTCCGAGGTGGGGGTGCTCGACATCGACCCGGCGAAGGTGATCACGAAAGGCCGGCTGCAGCCCGGCAAGATGTTCCTGATCGACACGGCAAAGGGCCGCATCGTCGACGACCACGAGATCAAAGCGTCACTCGCCGCCGCGGAGCCGTATCAGCAGTGGCTCGATGCCGGCCTCGTCGAGCTCGTCGACCTCCCTCGTCGCGAGCACCAGCAGTTCAGTCACCACAGCGTGCTGCGACGCCAGCAGATGTTCGGCTACACGCACGAAGAGCTGAAGGTGATCCTCGCTCCGATGGCAAGGTCGGGCGGCGAGCCGCTGGGCTCGATGGGCACCGACACACCGATCGCCGTGCTCTCACAGCGCCCGCGACTCCTGTTCGACTACTTCTCGCAGTTGTTCGCGCAGGTCACGAACCCGCCGCTCGATGCGATCCGAGAGGAGATCGTCACGTCGGTGGGGTCGACCGTCGGTCCGGAGGCGAACCTGCTGGAACCGGGTCCGCAGAGCTGCCTGCAGCTCGTGTTGCCGTTCCCGATCATCGACAACGACGAGCTCGCCCAGATCGTCCACGCCAACGACGACGGACGCTTTCCGGGGCTCGGCGCGCACGTCGTCTCGTGCCTCTACCGGGTGTCGGGTGGTGGTCTCGCCCTCGAACGTGCGCTCGCCGCGATCTGCTCGGACGTCTCGTCGGCGATCGAGCGCGGCGCGAGGGTGATCGTGCTGTCGGATCGCAACGCAGACGAGGTGGAGGCGCCGATC
The DNA here is from genome assembly GCA_030857495.1 of Actinomycetota bacterium. Lineage (GTDB taxonomy): Bacteria > Actinomycetota > Acidimicrobiia > Acidimicrobiales > Ilumatobacteraceae > JACDHN01. Next base: position 4,848 of record JALZNU010000071.1, read on the forward strand.
CCGTCGCTGCTCGCCACGGCCGCCGTGCACCACCATCTCGTGCGCACCAAGCAGCGCACGATGGCGGGTCTGCTGGTGGAGGCCGGCGATGCCCGCGAGGTGCACCACATGGCGCTGCTCGTCGGGTTCGGCGCCGGTGCGATCAACCCCTATCTCGCGTTCGAATCGGTGGAGGACCTCATCGCGTCCGGTTTCCATGGGCTCGGCGACATCGAGCCTCGCCAAGCCGTGCGCAACTACATCAAGGCGTGCGGCAAGGGCGTGCTGAAGGTGATGTCGAAGATGGGCGTCTCCACGGTCGCGAGCTACACCGGCGCACAGATCTTCGAGGCGATCGGGCTCGGGCGCGAGCTCGTCGACAAGTACTTCACCGGGACGGCGAGCCGGCTCGGCGGCATCGGCCTCGACGAAGTTGCCGCCGAGGTCGCCGCCCGGCACGCCGTTGCCCATCCGACCCGCCCGTCCGAGCGCGCCCACCGCCGGCTCGAGCTCGGCGGCGAGTACCAGTGGCGTCGCGAGGGTGAGCTGCACCTGTTCAACCCAGAGACCGTCTTCAAGTTGCAGCACGGCACGCGAGCCAAGCGCTACGACATCTTCAAGGAGTACACGGCGGCAATCGACGACCAGTCGGCGAAGCTCGCCACGCTGCGTGGCCTGTTCAAGTTTCGCGATGGGCGCGAGGCGATCGAGATCGACGACGTCGAGCCGGTATCCGAGATCGTCAAGCGGTTCTCCACAGGCGCGATGAGCTACGGCTCGATCTCGGCGGAGGCGCACGAGACGCTGGCCGTCGCGATGAACTCGATCGGGGCCAAGTCGAACACGGGGGAGGGCGGCGAGGACGTCGACCGGCTCCACGACCCGCCGCGCCGATCGGCGATCAAGCAGGTTGCCTCCGGCCGCTTCGGCGTGACGTCGGAGTACCTCACGAACGCCGACGACCTGCAGATCAAGATCGCCCAGGGCGCGAAGCCGGGCGAGGGCGGTCAGCTGCCGGGCCACAAGGTGTACCCGTGGATCGCCAAGACGAGGTACTCGACGCCAGGCGTCGGCCTCATCTCGCCGCCGCCGCACCACGACATCTATTCGATCGAGGACATCAAGCAGCTCATCCACGACCTGAAGAACGCCAACCCCACGGCACGCGTGCACGTCAAGCTCGTCGCCGAGATCGGCGTCGGTACGGTGGCTGCGGGCGTCAGCAAGGCGAAGGCCGATGTCGTGCTGATCTCCGGTCACGACGGCGGCACGGGGGCGAGCCCACTGACGTCGCTCAAGCACGCCGGTGGACCGTGGGAGCTCGGTCTCGCCGAGACACAGCAGACGTTGCTGCTCAACGGTCTGCGTGACCGCATCGTCGTGCAGACCGACGGCCAGCTGAAGACGGGCCGTGACGTCGTCATCGCCGCGCTGCTCGGCGCCGAGGAGTACGGATTCGCCACGGCGCCGCTCGTCGTGTCCGGTTGCATCATGATGCGCGTCTGCCACCTCGACACGTGCCCCGTGGGCATCGCCACGCAGAACCCCGAGCTGCGAGCGAAGTTCACCGGCAAGCCGGAGTTCGTCGTCAACTTCTTCGAGTTCGTCGCCCAGGAAGTACGCGAGCACATGGCGGCGCTGGGATTCGCCACGATGGAGGAGATGATCGGCCACGTCGAGGCGCTCGACACGCGCGACGCCATCGATCACTGGAAGGCCGACGGCCTCGACATCGGTCCGATCCTTGCCGAGCCCGAGAACCCCTACGGCCAGACGAACACGTGCTCGGTGGCGCAGGATCACGGCCTCGACGAGGCGCTCGACCAGGAGCTGATCCGTCTCGCCGAGCCGGCGCTCGAGCGTGGCGAGCGGGTCGAGATCGATATGCCGGTTCGCAATGTCAACCGCACGGTCGGGACGTTGCTCGGGCACGAGGTCACGAAGAGGTACCGGGGCGACGGGCTGCCCGACGGGACGATCGACATCACGCTCCGCGGCTCGGCCGGTCAGAGCTTCGGCGCCTTTCTGCCGGCCGGCGTGTCGCTGCGCCTCATCGGTGACGCCAACGACTACCTCGGCAAGGGATTGTCGGGTGGACGCCTCGTCGTGCGCCCCGACGAGCGATCGTCGTTCGTCGCCGAGGAACAGATCGTCGCCGGCAACGTGATTGCCTACGGCGCCACCGCAGGAGCGCTGTTCATCCGTGGCGTCGTCGGCGAGCGCTTCTGCGTGCGCAACTCCGGGGCGCTCGCCGTCGTCGAGGGAGTCGGCGACCACGGCTGCGAGTACATGACCGGCGGGCGCGTCGTCGTGCTCGGGTCGACGGGGCGCAACTTCGGGGCGGGCATGTCGGGCGGCATCGCCTACGTCTACGACCACGACGGCGACTTCGGTGCCCGCGTGAACTACGAGATGGTCACGCTCGACGAGCTCGACGCCGACGACCAGTCGTTCCTGCACGAGACGATCACGCGCCACCACGAGCTGACGGGTTCGGCCGTCGCGCAACGGGTGCTCGCGGCGTGGGCAACGGCGTCCAGCATGTTCCGCAAGGTGATGCCGAGCGACTACAAGCGGGTGCTCACCGTGATGGCAGGCGCCGAAGCCGACGGCCTCGACGAGGAGGCCACGATGCGTCGAGTGATGGAGGCCAGCCATGGCTAGTACGTCGACCTCACTCGTTCGCTCGCTTTGCTCGCTCTCTCCGTTCGGTCGAGTGAGTGTGGAGCGGCCTGCGGCCGCGCCCAACAATGCCTGGTCGGACCGGCGAAGCCGGATCCGACCAGAACCGAGGGGGCCGGGAGGACCCGCCCCCTCGGGCACCCCCACAACCGAGCGAGCGTTCGCGGTCGCCGGCACTAGAGGCCATCAGTAATGGGCGAACCCAAGGGGTTCTTGATGTGGGAGCGGGAGTTGCCGTCGCG
>JALZNU010000367.1 GCA_030857495.1 Actinomycetota bacterium
ACATCCGTGCCGAGCTCGAGCGGCGTGCCGACGACGACCACCTCGGTGCGCTCGCCCGGGAGCTGGCCGACGTCGACCCCACCGCGGCTCGACGCATCGAGCCCGGTAACCGGCGACGCATCGTGCGCGCGTTGGAGGTGTGGCTCGGCTCGGGCCGGCCGTTCTCGTCATTCGGACCGGGACTCGATCGCTACCCCACGAGCGACGTCGCGTTGGTGGGGCTGCGCTGGGATCGCAGTGTGCTCGCCGAGCGCATTGCCCGACGCGTCGATCAGATGATCGCCGCCGGACTCGTCGACGAGGTGGCCGCACTGATCGAGCTCCACGGCGAGCTCTCGCCGACCGCCGGACAGGCGCTCGGCTACAAGGAGATCGTCGAACACCTCCGCGGAGGCACCTCCCTCGACGACGCGGTCGAGCGAATCGTCGTGCGCACACGCCAGTTCGCCGTGCGCCAGGAGCGCTGGTATCGACGCGACCCGCGCATCCGCTGGATCGACGTGGACGGCGATCCCGTCGCGGCGGCTGCGCCGTCGGTCACGCAGGCCCTTATCGTGGCGCAGTGATGATGTCGCTCACGAAGCACCATGGCCTCGGCAACGACTTCCTGGTGCGCGTCGTGGTCGACCAGGCCGGGGACGACGGAGACAGCGAGGACGGAGAAGACGGAGAAGACGGAGACGACGACGGCGAGTATGAAGACCTCGCCCGACGACTGTGCAACCGGCGAACGGGCGTCGGTGCCGACGGACTCCTCGTCGCCGCCATTGGCGACGACGCGATCGTGATGACGCTCTACAACGCCGACGGCACACGGGCCGAGATGAGTGGCAACGGCATCCGCTGCCTCGCCCATGCCGTCGCGCGCCATCGTGGCGACCTCGAACCGCAGCGCATCGTCACCGATGCCGGCGAGCGCCTGGTGACGCTCGAGGAAACCGACGACCCCGACTGCGTACTCGCTGCGGTCGACATGGGCGAGATCGTCGATCTCGACGAGCCGGACAGCTGGTCGACCCTCGGAGTGCACCCGGGACGACCCGTCGCCCACCTCGGTCTCGGGAACCCGCACGCCGTCGTCGGAGTCGACGACGTCGGCGCCGTCGACCTCGAGTCGCTCGGCACCCGCGTCCCGCATCTCAACTTGGAGATCGTGGAGCCGGGTCCCGGCGAGGACGCGATCCGGATGCGCGTCCACGAGCGCGGCGCCGGCATCACGGCCGCGTGCGGGACGGGCGCCGTCGCCTCGGCCGCGGCGGCACGTCGATGGGGCTTCGTCGCCCCGTCGGTCACCGACGTCACCGTGCACATGGACGGCGGCGACGCCACCGTCGTGCTCGACGAGCCGACGCCGGGACGGGCAATGCTGATCGGGCCGTCGACGTTCGTGGCAGCGATCGAGGTCACCGCGACGTGAGCACGCCGTATAGCGAGGCGCTCGGTGCGAGCCTCATCGACCGCACGATCCGCGAGCGCATCGTGCTCGTCGGCGTCGGGCTCGGTGACACCACCGACGACGAGCTGGAGGCGAGCCTCGACGAGCTGGCGTTGCTCGTCGACACCGCAGGAGCCGACGAGGTCGGCCGCTTGAGCCAGCGCCGCGACGCGCCCGACTCGACATGGTTCGTCGGCAAGGGCAAGGCCCAGGAGCTGCACGAGCTGTGCCTCGCCGTCGACGCGGACACCGTCGTCTTCGACAACGATCTCTCGCCGGGCCAGCAGTTCCACCTCGAGAAGCTGCTCGGCCGAACCGCCATCGATCGCACCGCCGTGATCCTCGACATCTTCGCCCAGAACGCCCACACACCCGAGGGTCGCACCCAGGTCGAGTTGGCGCTGCTGCGTTACCGCCTGCCGCGGCTCCGGCGCGGTGCCTCTGCCCGCCTCGACCAGCAGCGCGGCGGCGTCGGCACCCGCTTCGGTGGTGGCGAGACCCGCATCGAGGTCGACCGGCGGCGCATCATGCGCCGCATCGCCCGCCTCGAGCGCGACCTCGACACGCTCGCCGAGACCCGCGATCTGCAACGGCGCCAGCGAGCGCGCAGCGGCCTCACCGACGTGTCGATCGTCGGCTACACGAACGCCGGCAAGTCGAGCCTGCTCAACACGCTCACCGAGTCGGGGGTGCTGACCGAGGACCGGCTGTTCGCCACCCTCGATCCAACGACGCGGCGACTCGATCTGCCCGGCGGCGAGCCGGTGCTTCTCACCGACACCGTCGGATTCGTCCGCCGGCTCCCACACGGCCTCGTCGAGGCGTTCAAGAGCACGCTCGAGGTCGCTGCTCGCGCCGACCACCTCGTCCACGTCGTCGACGCCACGGCACCCGACCCTGAGGGTCAGATTGCCGCCGTCCACACCGTCCTGTCCGAGATCGGTGCGGCGTCGGTCCCGCAGCTGGTGGTGTTCAACAAGATCGACGTCGCGCCCGACGAGGCCGAGCGTTTGCTGATGTCGCACCCGGGGTCGGTCGCGATCAGCGCGGTCTCCGGTGAGGGCGTCGACGAGCTGCTGGTGACGCTCGCCGACCTTCTTCGGCGCGAGACCCGCCTCTACGATCTCGTCGTCCCGTA
>JALZNU010000368.1 GCA_030857495.1 Actinomycetota bacterium
GATCGGTCCGTCGCGGCGTGCTTCGTCGAGCAGTTCCGACGCGCGGTGGACGTTGTGGGTGCCGAGCACGACGTCGACGTGCGCCGCCCGCTGCCGCACCGTGTCGCCGTCCTTCTGTGAGAGGCACCCGGCGACGACGATCTGACGCCCGGCGGCTGCCTGCTTCCACTCCTGGAGACGGCCGAGGCGCCCGTAGAGCTTGTTGTCGGCGTTCTCACGGATGCAGCACGTGTTGAGCACGACGACATCGGCGGCGTCCTCGTCGTCAGCGGGCACGAGGCCGTCGGCCTCGAGCAGTCCTGCGATGCGCTCGGAGTCGTGCTCGTTCATCTGGCACCCGTACGTGCGCAGGAAGTAGCTCCGAGTCACGGTCGTAAAGGCTACGGCACGGCACTCCGTCGCCGACCGGTCGCCCCGCTAGCGTCGGGCGGCGATGGACGGCACCGGCTACAAGCTCCTTCTCACCTTGCACATCCTCTCGGGCGTCGTCGCTTTCGGCCCGCAGTTCGTGTACCCGGCGATGCAACGTGCGGGCGCGACCCGCGAGGTTGCCCGGCTGCACCTCTACATGACGCTCCCGGCCCTCGTGTTGAGCTGGGTGTTCGGCATGGGCCTCGTCGGGCTGTCCGACGAGGTGTGGAAGATGAGTCAGACCTGGATCGTGCTGGCGCTGATCACCTGGGTCGTGACGGTGCTCGTCAATTGGTTCCTCGTGCGACCCGCGCTCGCCGGGGAGCGCCCCGACGTCAAACAGAAGTTGGCGATGGGAACCGGCATCACCCATCTGATGCTGGTGGTCACGCTCTGGCTGATGGTGTTCAAGCCGTTTCTCGACCGCGGCTGAGGCACTCCCCAACCGCGAGCGAGCTGATTCGTCACCGATCGAGGTTGATCGGCTCCTCGTCGGCCTCGCTGAAGCCACCGACGGCGCCGTCGGCATCGACGACTGCGGGATCGTCGTCGACGGTCTCGTCGGACGGCTTGAGTCCGGACAACGTGAGCACCTTGTCGCTGATGTCGACCATGATCTCGGGGTTGTCGGTGAGGAACGTCTTGGCGTTCTCGCGGCCCTGTCCGAGCTGTTCGCCGTCGTAGGTGAACCAGGCACCGGACTTGCGAATGATGTTGAGATCGACGGCCATGTCGAGCAGGGAGCCCTCACGGCTGATGCCCTTGCCGTACATGATGTCGAACTCGGCCTGGCGGAACGGCGGCGAGACCTTGTTCTTCACGACCTTCACCCGCGTGCGGTTGCCGACGATCTCGGCGCCGTCCTTCAACGACTCGATGCGACGGATGTCGAGCCGCACCGACGAGTAGAACTTCAGCGCCCGCCCACCAGGGGTGGTCTCCGGCGAGTTGTGCACCATCACTCCGTCGACGAAGTAGTTGTGAGTGCCCGCCACCTCGAGGTCGAAGCGGTGCATGCTCCGCGTCGGCGGCTTGACTGCGATGTTCGTGATCGGCATCGGCATCAGCGTCTGTCGTGGGGCGACGAACGTCGGCTCGACCGCGAACCTCCCGCGATAGCGAGGTAGCAGCTTGTACTCCATCGACGGGTGCACGAACGGCGCGATGAGCGCGTGGAACTTGGCCGTCTCCGCGGTCGGGAACTGCAGCACGGCGATCCGGCGTGCACCTCGCGACGTCAACGTGGCGTGGATGCCCCACACATCGCCGAGGTGCGCTGTCAACCGGACCCGTGAGTCTGGCGACATCGCCTCGACACAGATCTCGCTCCTGCCGCTGCCGCCGGCCGTGCGGGCCTGGAGGCCCTTGGAACGCAGCGTGAACGAGCCGTCGTCCATGTACCACAACGCGAGCGAGAGGGGCGTCAGCCGCTTGAGGTAGTCGTCGCTGAGCACCTTCTTGCCACCGACGTACACGGCGTTGCGGAGCTCGGCGAGCTCGGCCAGGGGCTGGACGTCATGGAACACTGCTCCCCGAGCGTTGGTCGAGCGGCCCACCTGCAGATTGGCGAGCAGGGAAGACTTCCAGTCGCCGTAGTCGGCCTGCGCTGCGCCGTGTCCCCAACGCAAGCGCGCGCCGTGCCCGGATCGCGACGACGACAGTGCGCCATCACCCATCAGGCCACCGAGGATGACCTGCCATTGGAAGTCGCTCAGGTGCTGGGTGACCGACTGCAGCACGCGGTCACCGACCAACAGCTCGCCGGCAGCCCGCCATCCACCCGGCGTGGAGATCATGTGGTTCTCGGTGGCGGCGAACTGCGCCCGGCCGTTACCGCCGCCGCGCGCCACGGTGAACTGGAGGAACCGCTCGGCGATGCCGTTGTCGAACCAGTTGGTCACGGGCTTGGCGACCAGCTCGTCTCGATCGAAGTCGTAGGAGAGCACCTCGACCGGCAGCTTCTGGTTGACGATCTTGCCGATCTTCTCCTGGGTGCCGTCGGCGAGCGTCACGCGTGTGCCATAACTCACGCAACCGAACATGACGCCGATTTTTTCGCGCAGCTGGTTGATGAAGATGGCGATGGTCTTCGTGCGGTTGAGGTTGGCGGTCAGCTTGCGCAGCGCCTGGCTCATCAAGCGGGCCTGCAGGCCGACGTGGG
>JALZNU010000369.1 GCA_030857495.1 Actinomycetota bacterium
GGCGTTGCGGTCGATGAGGATCGCCAGGTCCTTCGTCATCTCGCCGCCCTCGACGGCCTCGATGCAGACCTGTTCGAGCGTCTCGGCGAACGTCGTCACGTCGGGCGTGCCGTCGAGCGTGCCACGGTGGGCGAGCCCGCGGGTCCAGGCGAAGATCGAGGCGATGGGGTTGGTCGACGTCTTGTTGCCCTTCTGGTGCTCGCGGAAGTGGCGCGTGACGGTGCCGTGGGCGGCCTCGGCCTCGACGGTCTTGCCGTCGGGGGTCATCAGCACGGACGTCATCAGGCCGAGCGAGCCGAAGCCCTGGGCGACGATGTCGGACTGCACGTCGCCGTCGTAGTTCTTGCACGCCCACACGTAGCCGCCCTCCCACTTCAGGGCCTGGGCGACCATGTCGTCGATGAGGCGGTGCTCGTAGGTGATGCCGGCAGCCTCGAAGTCAGCCGCGAACTCCTCCTCGAAGACGGCCTGGAAGATGTCCTTGAACTCGCCGTCGTAGGCCTTGAGGATCGTGTTCTTCGTCGACAGGTACACGGGGTAGTTGCGCGACAGCCCGTAGCGCAGCGACGCTCGTGCGAAGTCGCGGATCGAGTCGCGGTAGTTGTACATGGCGAGCGCGACGCCACCGTCCTCGCCGAATTTGGCGACCTCGAACTCCATCGGTTCGGACCCGTCGTCCGGCGTGTACGTGATCGTGACGGTGCCGGGACCGGGCACCTTGAAATCGGACGCCTTGTACTGGTCGCCGTGGGCGTGGCGACCGACGATGATCGGCTTCGTCCATCCGGGCACGAGGCGGGGCACATTGGACATGATGATCGGCTCGCGGAAGATCACGCCGCCGAGGATGTTGCGGATCGTGCCGTTGGGCGAGCGCCACATCTTCTTCAGCCCGAACTCCTCGACGCGCTGCTCGTCGGGCGTGATGGTGGCGCACTTGACCCCGACGCCGTGGCGCTTCGTCGCCTCTGCGGCGTCGATCGTCACCTGGTCGTCGGTGGCGTCGCGGTGCTCGATCGACAGGTCGTAGTAGTCGAGCTCGACGTCGAGGTAGGGCAGGATCAGCTCGTCCTTGATGAACGCCCAGATGATCCTCGTCATCTCGTCGCCGTCCATCTCGACGACGGGGTTCTCGACCTTGATCTTCGCCATTCCTGCGCGCTCCTGTCTGGTCGGTGTGTGCCGGCCCTGCGTCAGCCGTACTTGTATCGAACTTGTCCGACCCTAGCGCGACGACCCCGGCGGGCGTCGCTCGTCCACGGCGTATGACGCACCGTACGATCGGACCCGATGGACTGGTCGTGGACAACCGAGCAGGTCGCACTGCGACGCCACGCGCACGACGTGGCCGCCGACGGCGTCGCCCGATTCAGTCGATCCAACGACTCCTGGATCAACGGCTACTCGAAGGAGTTCGCCAAGGAGCTGTCGGCGCTCGGATGGATCGGCATGACGTGGCCCGCCGAGCACGGTGGCGGCGGCCGGCATCCGATGGATCGACTCATCGTCGGCGAGGAGCTCATCATGGCGGGCGCCCCGATCGCCAGCATGTGGTTCGCCGACCGTCAGATGGGCCCGTCGCTCATCGCCTACGGACGCGAGGATCAGCGCGCCGAGTTCCTCCCCGGCATCCTCTCGGGCGACACCACGTGGTGCATCGGCATGTCCGAGCCCAACGCCGGCTCCGACCTTGCCGCGCTCAAGACGACCGCCCGTGACGATGGCGACGACTGGGTGCTCAACGGGCAGAAGATCTGGACGAGCTTCGCCGCCCTCGCCGACTACTGCTACGTGATCTGTCGCACGTCGACGAGCGCGCGGCCGCACGAGGGCATCAGCGAGATCATCGTGCCGATGTCGACGCCCGGCATCGACGTGCGACCGATCACCGACATGACGACGAACCGCCACTTCTGCGAGGTGTTCTTCGAGGAGGCACGGGTGCCGAAGGCAAACCTCGTCGGCACGGAGGGCAATGCCTTCCGCCAGACGATGCGCCAACTCGAGCACGAGCGCGGCGGCATCGATCGGCTCGTGTCGAACCACGCGCTCTACCTGGTCGCGCTCGAGCGCGCCCGTGAACGCGGACTGCTGCAGCGCCACACCGTGCTGCGCGACGAGGCCGCTCGGCTCGAGATCGGCTACCGGGTGGGGCGGATGCTGGTCATCCGCGAGGTCATGCGCCAGGCACCGGCAGGGTTCTCGGCGGCGACGAAGTGCTTCTGCACCGAGCACGAGTGGGCCGTGTCGCAGTTCGTCGCACGCGTGCTCGGGCCCGACGCCACCCTGTGGGACGACGTCACGAAGGGCCTCTGCTACGCCCCCGGCTACACGATCATGGGCGGCACGTCGAACGTGATGCGCAACATCCTCGGCGAGCGCCTCCTCGGCCTCCCCCGCGAGCCGCGGCCGACGTAACACCGTTCTGGAGGTAGCGGCACGCGTTATCGCGCGCTCGCCGACCGCCAGAACGGCTTCAGCGGCCGGCGGCGACGAGGGTCAGTGCGGTGACGGCGAGGGCGAGTCCGTAGGCCTGCGTGCGGTGGACACGTTCGCCGTCGAG
>JALZNU010000370.1 GCA_030857495.1 Actinomycetota bacterium
ACCACGACGACGACGCGACCGTCGCGATCGACTACCACGACGACGCAAGCCCCGCGATCGACCACGACAACGACGCAACCGTCGCGATCGACTACGACGGCACCACGGACGCCGACGACCGCGCCGTCCCGAACGGCGACGACTGCGCCGCGCACGACCATCACCGCGCCGCGGACGACGACGGCTGCGCCGCGCACGGCGACGACCGCGCCCCGCACGACCACGACGGCACCACGGACGACGACCACCATCCCGCGAACGACCACGACGACACCGCCCGCCACGACCTCTCCGCCCGCGCCACGGCCGACGCCGACGCCGACGACGTTGCCTCCCGACCTCGGTCTGCCACCCGAGGTCGATCTCAACGGTCCGGCGGGATCCGAGCGCTTCTCGGCAAAGAACTACGACACGGTGTTCGCCGAGGGCGTGCCCATCGGCATCGCGATGGCCACGTCGCGCTACCTCGAGTCAGGCGGTGACTACACCGTGCAGGCCGCCGGCGCGTCGGCGTCAGGCGCCTATCAGGTCATCGACTCGACGTGGAACAACTACAAGGGCTACCCCCGCGCCTACCTCGCACCTCCGGCGGTGCAAGACCAGTTCGCCTACGAGTCCTTCGTGGCGATCCTCAAGCGATACGACAACGACGTCTCGGTGATCCCGCTGGCGTGGTACTACCCGGTGGCGATCTCCCGTCCCGATCTGATGGACGTCGTGCCGATGCCCGAGGCCGGCAACGTGCTCACGCCTCGCGAGTACCAGGCGAAGTGGCTCGACGTCTTCTACGGCTACCTCGGCGAGGGTGCGCCGCCGTTCCTGCCGGCGAACGATCGCAAGGAGCCCTACATCCGCCAGATCGCGTTCCCCGTGCTCGGGCCTGTGTCGTTCGGCAACGACTGGGGCTTCCCGCGTGGTGAGAACGGCGAACGTCGACACGAGGGGACCGACCTCATCGGCACGAGCATGCAGCCGTTGCGCGCGGCCGCCGACGGCACCATCACCCGTCTCCGCTACGACGACGAGGGCACCGCCGGCGTGGCTGTGTCGATCACGGACACGGCCGGGTACCGCTACAACTACTTCCACATCAACGACGATCGCCCCGGCACCACCGACGGCGGTGCGGCGCCGGGACTGCGCATCCATCCCGACATCGCCGTCGGTTCGCAGGTGCAGGCCGGCCAGATCATCGCCTACATGGGGGACTCGGGCAACTCCGTGGGCACCCCCCACCTGCACTTCGAGATCCGCACAATCGCCGGCGATCCGTTCAACCCGTACCCGTCGCTGCTCGCCGCGCAGCAGCGAGAGCAGTGCAGCGTGGGCATCGGCCCGTGGTCGACGGCGTTCGAGCGTCCCGGGGCGACGGGCGATGCGGTGGTCGGCGCGGCGAAACCCTCGACCGGCGCGCCCGGAGCGACGTACCGGATCTCGGGTCCCGACGGTGCCCGCTGGGAAGTCACCGACTCCGCTGAGGTGCGCGCTGTGGGACTCGGCGCCGTGATCGCGGCGCCCGGCAACGACGACTGCGACGCTGTCCCCGAAGGCGTGTTCGGCACGGACGCCGCAGGCCTGCCCGTGTCGGCGCTGCCGTTGACGTGGTGGGATCTCGCCGGTTCGGAGTCACTGTCGATCCCCGAGTCGCGCCGGCGCGACGACACACGCCCCAACACCATCTGAACCTGCCGGGCCCTGCGTTCTGGAGGCGGCGGAACGCGGGATAACGCGATTTGCTACCTCCAATTCGGAGGTTTGGTGTCTAGACCGCGAGCAGGTCTCGGGCGCCGTGCTCCCGTGGGGGCTGCGCCCCCACACCCCATCGCTGGCCGGCTCGCTGGCGCTCGCGCGGCCAGTCCGGCGCCCGCCGGGGTTCTCGTGGTCAGACGGCCAACAGGTCTCGGGCGCCGGTGTCGCTCGAGGGGTGGCGGAGCTTGCTCATCGCTCGCGCTTCGATCTGGCGGATCCGCTCGCGTGTGAGGTTGAAGTGCTCGCCGACCTCTTCCAGCGTGCGTGCCTCGCCGCGATCGAGACCGAAGCGCAACTTGAGGATCTCTCGTTCCCGCTCGTCGAGCGGGGCGAGCAGGCGTGCGATCTCGTCGGGCAGCAGCGCCGTCGCAGCGACCTCGAACGGGCTCTCGGCCGAGCGGTCCTCGACGACGTCACCGAGCTCGGCATCGCCGTCTTCGCGCAGCGGCTCGGAGAGCGAGAGCGGCTCGGCGGCGAAGCGCAGCGCCTCGGTGACCTTGTCCTCGGGCATCTCCACCTCGCGTGCCAGCTCGGACAGCGTGGCGGGGCGCCCGTACTTCAGCTCGAGGCGCGAGCGCGCCTTCTGCAGCCTGGCGAGCGTGTCGCCGGCATGCACGGGCAGCCGGATCGTGCGGCCCGTGTTGGCGATGCCGCGGGTGATGGCCTGACGGATCCACCACGTGGCGTAGGTGGAGAACTTGAATCCCTTGCGCCAGTCGAACTTCTCGACGGCATGCATCAGCCCGAGGTTGCCCTCTTGGATGAGGTCGAGCAGCGGCAGGCCGGACGCCTGGTACTTCTTCGCGATCGAGA
>JALZNU010000371.1 GCA_030857495.1 Actinomycetota bacterium
GCCCTGGAGGATCACGAGGTAGAGGATCGCGGCACCGACCGACACGCCGACGACGGCTGCGACCGTGCTGCCCTCTTCGATGAACCACGCCTGGTCATCCGACTGGGCGCACACGGCGACCTGCGCCTCGATCTGATCACAGAACCCGTCTGGCACCAGTTCGACGAACTCGGCCTGGGTGGCGAACATGATGAACGCCACGGCGCCGACGATGAGGGCATCCATGATGTACGCCAGGATCCGGCGGCCGACGACGGCGGTGGGGTCACCCATGATGATCGTGATCTCCTGATTCGGGGCGGTGGTCGGACGGGCTCGACGGGTCGGAAGGGCTGGACGGGTCGGGCTGCTCGTCGCCGTCGCGAAGGAGCGTCAGGAACGGCCCGCCGATGGCGGAGCGCGACCTGCTCAGCAGCACGCTCAGCACGGCGTTGTACTGGCGAGGATCGGCGCCGGCGAACACGTCGGCGCGGTCCCACAGCACGACCGTGCCGCGCTCGTGGCGAACATCGCTGAGCGAGTCGGCAAGCGCGTCGAGATTGCCACCGAACCACTCGGGGAAGCCGAAGCTCGACTCCATTGCCCGCATCACGGCCGCCTTGTCCGTCGCCTCTGCGCCGTCGATGCGCACGAACTGCCAGCCGGCCGACGCCGCCGACTCGGCTATCTCGTCGACGTCGGTGTCGGCAGGGACTTGATAGATCGCCGGCTCCGCCCGACCGTCCAACACCTCGCGTAACACGGTCATGAGCGGAGCGACTGAGCGGCCGTGCGAGCGACCGCCAGGGAGCCGGACGGCGATGGGGTCTGGGGGCGCAGCCCCCAGCTGTGTGCGGTCATGGGACGACCCTCCAGAACGACTCGTAGTGATCCTCTGTGTAGTAGATCTCCCCGTCGGCGCCCGTGACGATGCGACGTGCACCGCGGTCGCCGGATCCAGGCGTCTCCACCGTGTACTCGCGGTAGTACCCGTCATACCGGCTCGGCAGGATCCCCTCGCGGTTCTGGAAAACGCCGTCGTCCTGATCGTAGGGAAACGGTCCGTCGGCCTCGATCAGGCCGAGCGTGTCGCTCGCCTGCGACGGCAACGAGTCGACGTCGATCGACTCGATCCCGTCGTCGACGAACGTCGTCGGCGTCACGGCGGTGTCGTCCGACGGTTCCGTGACGGTCACCTCTGTGACGGTCACCTCAGTAATGGTGACCGTCTCGAGGGTGATGTCCGACGAAGTGGCGGACGCCTCCGTCGTCGACAGAATCGGCGTGGTCGCAGGGTTGGTTGTGACGGTCGTCTCGGGAGCGATCGTGACGTCGGAATCGGCGCGGCCGTCGTCGCCCTGGGTCCACCACACCAGCACGGCGGCACCGACGGCGAGGAAGAGGCCGATCAGGCTGCGTGTGTTCTTCACGATGTTCGTGTGGGACGTTGTCGCCGCCGCGGCGTCGTCAGCCGCGGTCGCTCGGCTTCACGTACTCGCGCTCGTCGACGCCGGTGTACCACTGGCGAGGGCGGGAGATCTTCTGTTCCTTGTCGTCGAGCAGTTCGAGCCAATGCGCCAGCCAACCTGACATGCGTGGGATCGCGAACAGCACGGTGAACATGTCCACCGGGAAGTTCATCGCCTGGTAGATCAGCCCGGAGTAGAAGTCGACGTTGGGATACAGCTTGCGATCGACAAAATACGAGTCGGCGAGCGCCGTCTCCTCCAGCTTCAGCGCGATGTCGAGCAGCGGGTTCTTGCCCGTCACATCGAACACGTCGTAGGCAGTCTGCTTGATGATCGTCGCCCGCGGGTCGTAGTTCTTGTAGACGCGGTGCCCGAAGCCCATCAGCCGCCCGTTGCCTGCCTTCACGTCCCTCACGAAGTCGTCGACGTTGTCGACCGAGCCGATGTCGGCCAGCATCCGCACGACCTGCTCGTTGGCGCCGCCGTGGCGGGGTCCGTACAGCGCAGCGGCGGCCGCCGATGCTGCGGAGTACGGGTCGGCGTGGCTCGATCCGACGACACGCATCGCCGTCGTCCCACAGTTCTGCTCGTGGTCGGCGTGGAGGATGAACAGCACGTCCATCGCTCGTTCGAGCACAGGGTCGACCTCGTACTCGCCGATCTTCCACATCATGTTGAGGAAGTTGGCTGGGTACGAGAGGTTGTTCTCGGGAAGGAAGAACGGCAGGCCGACCGAGAACCGGTAGCACATCGTCGCCAGCGTGGGTGCCTTCGCGATGAGCCGCAGCACGCTGCGGTGCTTGCTGTCGTCGTCGTCGATCGCCTTTGCATCGTCGTAGAACGTGCCGAGCGCAGCGACGGCGGACACGAACATCCCCATCGGATGGGCGTCGTAGTGGAACCCGTCGACGAACCGCTTGCGCATGTTCTCGTGGATGAACGTGTGGTGGGTGATGTCGAACACCCAGCTGTCGAGCTCGGCTCCGGTGGGCAACTCGCCGTTGATCAGCAGGTAGGCGACCTCGAGGTACGTGGAGTGCTCGGCGAGCTGCTCGATCGGGTAGCCGCGATACCGCAGGATGCCGTTGTCGCCGTCGAGGTAGGTGATCG
>JALZNU010000372.1 GCA_030857495.1 Actinomycetota bacterium
CGCCGAGCAGCTGGTCGCGGGTCTCCTCGGCACTCCCGAAGCGGTCCTCGGGACGAACCGCCGTGCCCTTCAGCAGCCAGCGGTAGAGCGAGTCGTGCTCGGCGAACAGCGGCACCTCGTCGGGGCCCGGCAACGTGTGCTCGAACTGGTTCTGGTAGCCCCGGAACTCGAACACGAGCACCGCCAGCGTGCGCGCCACGGTGTAGACGTCGCTCGCGACGGTGCACCCGTCGGCAGCGACCTCCGGTGCCTGGAATCCGACGGTGCCGTAGATCGGTGACACGTCGTCGTCGGCACGTCGCACACCGCCGAGATCGATCAGCTTCAACGTGTCCTGGACCTGGATCATGTTGGCCGGCTTGAAGTCGCAGTAGATGAGCCCGAGGGTGTGGAGGTACGTGAAGGCGGGGAGGATCTCGACGACGTAGGCGATCGCCTGGTCGACCGGGATCGGCGAGAAGGCGCCGCCGTTCGCCTTCATCCGCGCCTTGAGCATCTCGTTCAGCGAACGCCCGCCGACGTACTCCATCACGATGTACGACGCGCCGTCGGCCGTCGTCACGAAGTTGTAGATCTCCACGATGAGTGGGTGTTCCACCTCGGCGAGGTATTGCTTCTCGCCGATCGCTGCTCGTGTCGCATCGGGGTCGCCAGCGTTGAGCAAGCCCTTGAGCACGACCCAGCGATCGTTGACGTTGCGGTCCTTGGCGAGGTAGATCCAGCCCATCCCACCGTGGGCGAGGCAGCCGACGACCTCGTACTGGCCGCCGACGAGCGCACCGACGGTGAGCTTCGGCTCGAAGTCGAACGGCGTCCGGCACTTCGGGCAGAAACCCTTGCTGCGGCCCGGCTGATCGCCTCGCGAGCGGCCGACCGCCGTGTTGCACACCGCGCAGTAGCGCTTCGACTCCGCCACGATCGGCGGGTTCATCAGGCTGTCGCGGGGGTCTGTCTCGGGGATCGACGGCACCTGCGTGAACCCGGCACCGAGGCGCGAGCCCCGGGTGCCCCCGAGGCGGCGCGTCGGCCGGCTCGCGGTGGAACCCCGTGCCGACCCGATGGGGGCCGATCCGAGCCGGTTGCTGCCGGTGCTCCTGGCGCTGACGCCGCCGCCGACCGGCGCCGCGTCGGGGTCGAGCGAGCTGGGCGGCGAGGACATCGGACTACCTGTGCCGCTCCTCGACGCCGGCGCGGCCATGCCACACACGTCGCAGTACCCGTCGACGATCGTCCCGGTACAACCCGGCTGTGCGCACTTCATCGGCTGACTCCTGCGGTCATCGTGTTCACGGTCGCCACGAACTCGTCCACGAGTGGCCCCGCCGCCTCGAGGTCGCACGGCGCCGCCCACAGCAGCGACTCGGCGCGGCGATAGCGGGTCTCGACCTCCGGATGCTCGCCGAGCCCCTTGGCAGCCGCCTTCTGACGGAACGATTGCAGCAGGCCGCGCAGGTCGTCGCGACGTGACAACGGCTCCTCGAAGCGCTGTCGCGCCTCGGCGAGCGCCGCGGACAGCCGGTCGACCTTGGCGACGAGTGGCGCGGCAGCCGCCCTGGCGTTGCGCCACGGCATCTCGTCGAGGTCGGGCGTGCGATCGACCTGGCTGAGGACGTCGACCGAGGGAACGGCGAGCGACGGCGCCGCAGCGATCTTCTCCCTGCACCGTGCGGCGAGCTCGCGCACAGCGACCTCCTCCGTGGCGAGGGACTCGAGCTCGCCCGGCAGCGAGTGCCAGCGTGCGAGGACCCGCCGCCGCTCAGCATCGACGACCTCGAGATCACTACGCAGCGCAGCGAGCGCGGCGGCGGTCGCGCCCGGATTGCGCCCGGACTGCGCCTCCGCGCGGAGATCGGCCACCTGGTTCGTCCGCTCGCCGAGCGTTGCCGACAGCTGTGTGACGGTGTCGAGGTCGGCGACGATGGCCGCCCTCACCGTGGTGTCGGCGGCCTGTTGACCCTCGCGATCGGCGACCTCGCGCTCGACCTTGGCGATGATGGCCTCGAGCAGGCGCGCCGCGTCGTCGAGCGTGGAGCCGACGGCGCCGCCGCTGTCGTCGACGAGGGGCTGGTTGGTGAGCGTCGACGCCTCGGCAGGCTCGCGGTCCATCGCCGACTCCACGGCGTCGAGCCGGTCGTTGATCGCCTTGCGGGCGACGAACGCGGCGGCGACGTCGTCGCGCTCGCCGGTCGTGCCCGACTGCGTGCGGTCGTCGAGCTGGAGCAACCGATCGGTCATCGGCGTCATCCAGTCGCGCCACTGCCCGAGCCAGGTGTCGAGGTCGAACGGGGGAGCAGCCATCGCGCTCAGCGTCCGTACATTGCGGCCGGCGGTTCCGGCGCCGGCGGGTCCAGGGCGCCCGTGTCGAGCAGCCACTTCTCGTAGATTTCGGTCCACCTGCCGTTCGACCGCACGTCCTCCAGCACGCCGTTGACGAACTGCACGAAGTCGATGTCGTCGGCGTTCATGCCGAGCCCGTACGGCTCCTCGGTGAACGTCTCGCCGACGACCTGGGTGTTGGGGTCCTGGGCGACGAAGCCGGCGAGCACCGTGTCGT
>JALZNU010000373.1 GCA_030857495.1 Actinomycetota bacterium
GCGTTGCACCACCTGTGCGACGTCACGCAGCGACACGATGTCTTCCAACTCGAGCGCCGTGAGGTTGGCGATGGAGTCGTCGAGGCGGACCTTGTAGCGCTCGAGCGTCTGCAGCGCCTGGTTGGCCCTGTCGAACAGGCGGCTGATGTCCTGCAGCGGGTGCTTCGAGCCCCCGGCATAGACGTTGATGACGCCCATCTCCTCACTGATGCTGATGACAGGGACGCGCAGCGAGCGGGCGACACGTTCGGCCGTGCGGTGTCGCGTGCCGGTCTCGCTCGTCGGCACGGTTGGGTCGGGGACGAGGTGCACGTTGGCCCTCGCGATGCGGTCGCCGTCGGTGGAGATGATGATCGCTCCGTCCATCTTCGCCAGCTCGGACAAGCGTTGCGGCGAGAACGGCGCGTCGACGAGGAACCCGCCAGAGCAGATGGCGAGCACCTCGACACCGTCGTCGAGGACGAGCAGTGCACCCGTCTTGGCCCTGACAACGCGATCGATGCCGTCGCGCAACGGTTCACCCGGCGCGACGCGCGTGAGCGCGAGTCGCATCTCCTTGTTCGCGCCGCGGGGCCGCGTCGGCATGGGTCGGATCCTACTTTGCCGCGGCTGCCGGCATCTCTGGTGCCGTCACGCCGCCACCGTCAGTGCTGGGCGCGACGGACGAAGACGTAGGCGACGAAACCCGCAGCGGCGACGACCCATGCGATCAACGCCACGAGCGCGATCGTCGCCAGCGGGCCGGCCCAGCCGGCTCCCTCGTCCGGTCGCTGCGCGGTGACGAGACGGAGCTGCTGCTCGGAGCCGTCGAGCGGGAGCTCCCACCGTGTGATCGCGCCGTCTTGCTCGCCGTTCGTCTCTTCGAGCGTTCCCGGCAGCTCTGCGCTCAGCGTGATCGACATGGTGTCGGCCGGTGATCGGTCGCCGAGTCGCTGCGAGAACGGTTTGCCGCCGACGGCCGTGACGAGCGCCCGGTCGGCGAATGCGTCGAAGCCACCCGCGAGACGTGCCGTGCCGGTCAGCGAGTTGGTCGCCGAGGCGTCGGCGTCGTCCTCCTCGCCGTCGACGACGTGACGGATCGTGACGCCCGACAGCGGACCACCGAAACTGCGAACGAGCGCGGTTGCCTCCCTGGCAGATCCGAAGTCGTGGGTGAGCGTCAGACGCGCGCCTCCATCGTCGGTCTCGGTGATCTCGCCGACGCGCCAGCCAGCGTCGCGCGCGTCGGAGAGGTCGAGCTGGCCGGCGAGGTCGGGCACCTCGTCGACGAGCTCGGCATCTGCGGTTGCGGTGACGGTGACGGTGCCGGTTCCGTCGGACTGCATCTCGACGGCAACCTCTGCGTCGAGCCGGCACCCTGCGAGCGCCACGAGGCAGACGGCGAGCAGGATGCGGCGGGTCTGCGGCACCGCTAGTCGTTTGCCGACGCCGCCGTGGTGGCGTCCGTCTCGGCGGCGGCCGTCGCAGGCGGTGGCACTGACGTCGGTGGAGCAGTCGTCGTGGTGGGCGGCACGGTCGTGGTGGGCGGCACCGGAACCTCGATCCTCTGGGCGGGATGGCGGAGAACACACACGTCCGTGGAGGCGGGGCAGTGCTCGAAGTGGCAGCGACACTACCCCGTCCGCCCGAGAATTCGCCACGACCGCAGTTGGCCGAGGGGAAGCTCAGGCTCGGACGACGTCGATGTCGCCGCTGACGGTGTTGAGCCGGAGCCGAACCTGAGGCGACTGTTCGTCGGGGGCGTCGGACGTCTCGGTCGAGGACGCGGTTCCGCCCGGTGCGGTGGTCGTGTCGGGCGTCGTCGTGGCGGCGACGCGTCGCGATGCGAGCGGTCGCGCCGTTCGGTCAGTCGGTGGGTGTCGGGGTGCCTTCGAGGTCGCCGTCACCTGTGGCCGTGGTGGCGAGCTCGACCGATGACGGTGGCACGAAGCCCTCGACCGCCGAGAACTTGATGCGCGGCTTGCCCGGGTTGTCGGGATCGTCCTCGGTGTCGACGACGATGATCTGCCCGGCGTGGAACTCCTTGTAGAGGAGCTTCTCCGACAAAGGATCCTCGACGAGGCGCTGCAGCGCCCTGCGCAGCGGCCGCGCGCCGAGCGTCGGGTCGTAGCCACGGTCGGCGAGCAGCTCCTTGGCGGTCTGGGTGAGCTCGATGCCGAGCCCCTGACCCTCGAGCTGGCCGACGAGCCGCTTCGACATCATGTCGACCATCTGGACGACGGCGCTGCGATCGTGCTCGTGGAAGACGATGACCTCGTCGATGCGGTTGAGGAACTCCGGCCGGAAGTGGTCCTTCAGGGCGTCGTTGACCCGCTCCTTCATCCGCTCGTAGCTCATCGCCGAGTCGGCGGTGGTGAAGCCGACGTTCGCCTTGCGAAGGTCCTTCGTGCCGAGGTTCGACGTCATGATGAGCACGGTGTTGCGGAAGTCGACGGTACGGCCCTGGCTGTCGGTGAGCCGACCCTCTTCGAGGATCTGCAGCAGCGTGTTGAACACGTCGGGGTGTGCCTTCTCGATCTCGTCGAAGAGCACGACGGAGAAC
>JALZNU010000374.1 GCA_030857495.1 Actinomycetota bacterium
CAACGAGCATCGTCCACGGGGCGCCGACGACGTCCAGCGCCTTGCCGATGGAGCACACCATCTGATCGAGCGGCTTGCGACGCATGTCAGTCGCCGCCAGCCATGACGATCGCGGCGGGTGGGCTGGCGACGGCCGCGCGGGCGCCTGTGCGCAGCGGCGCGGCCAGCACGGTCGTGGCCAGCCCACCGGCGACGAGGACCCACCACACCCGGTCGTAGCGGGCCAGTGTGTCATCGAGACTGGTCGCCCCGGCCGTGAGGCCGACCGCAAGGGCGACACCGATTGTGCCGGCGAACTGGCGCAACGCCTGATTGACGGCCCCGCCGACGCCGAGACGGTTGGCCGGCAGCGATTGCCCGACGACGCTCGCCAGTTGCGGCAGGCAGAGTGCGACACCGATACCCGTGAACAGCATGGACGGCAGGTAGTCACGTGCGTAGGCAACATCGGCGCCGAGGAACAGCAGCCTGTAGAGGCCACCGACGGCGAACGCCAACCCGCCCGCCACCAGCAGCGGCCGCTGACCGATGCGCGCCGCCACGCGGCCCATCTGCGGAGCAAGCACGGCGACGAGCAACGGTCCAGGCGCCACACCGAAGCCGGCGCGCAGGATCGACCAGCCCCACACGCTGGTGAGGAACAGGATGCTGGACAGGAACATGGCCGTGAAGGCCACGCCGAAGGCCATCGTGGCGGCGTTCCCCCACCGGAAGTTGCGCACCGCGAACAACGCGAGGTCGATCGTCGGCGCAGGCGTTCGTGCCTGGTGGACGACGAAGACGGCGAGGACGGCCAGCCCGCTGCTGACCGAGCCGACCGTCGAGGTCGACGTCCACCCCCAGTCGCCGCCGCGCACGAGGCCGAGCGTGACGAGCACGCTGCCGGCCACGAGCAGCGCGACCCCGAGGGGTGCCGGCACCACGCTCGACGGATCGTTCGATTCGGTGAGCGTGCGGCGCCCGAGGAGGACGGTCGCCAGGCCGACGGGCACGTTGAGCACGAACACCCACCGCCATCCCCCGGTCTCGACGACCGCGGCGCCCAACGTCGGACCGATCGCGCCGGCCACCGCACCTGTTGCGCCCCAGATGGCGAGCGCGACGGGGATGCGAGGGCGGGGGGTGGAGCGCAGCACGAGCGCCAGCGAGGACGGGACGAGCGCGGCCCCGCCGGCCGCCTGCACGACTCGAGCCGCCACCAGTGCCAGCGGCGTGGGCGCGATGGCGCACAGCAGCGAGGCGAGCGTGAACAGCACAGACCCGGCGAGAAACGTCTGCTTGTGACCGCGTCGGTCGGCCATCCGCCCGAACGGCACCAACAGGGCGGCGAACATGATCGTGTAACCGTTGAGCACCCAGGACAGCTGCGACGGCGCGACGTCGGGGAACGAGGCGACGATGTCAGGAAAGGCGACGAACAGGACGGTCGTGTCGAGGAACACGGCGAACACGGCCAGGCTGGAGATCAGCAGCACCCTTCTGGCCTGCGTCGGGGACGCCTCGGGACTGGGTTGGGTCACCGTTCAATCATTGAATGCTACGGACGATGTGTCAATCGATGTGTCGGCTGTCACTGCTCGGGGCCGCCGTCCCTCCTGACCTAGCCCGCTCTCCATCCGCGTCGTTCCGTCGTGCGCTTGAGTACACCGCGCTCGAGAGAGGTCACACCCGTCCCGAAACGAGCAGCGCCCGTCCGGGGATCTCGACGCCGTCGTCGGTGACGTACTGCGCTGCGAGCTCCGCGGCGGTACGGCGCACGGCGATGTGCTGTTCGGCGGTCGCCGCCTCGAACGCCGCGGCGAGCGGCCCAGCCAGCGAGCTGACCCTGTCGACGTGGGAGTCGATGTCGTCGGCGCGGAAGGCGATTGCGAACTCCTCGACCTTCACATCCACGAATCCGGCGCCCTTGACCAATGACTCGAGCTCGGTCGGGTTGCTCAGAGAGAAGATGCTGCCCGGCCCGACGGGCGGCCCGCCGCTGACGAGCCCGTTCATCATCGTCGCCATGCCGACACAGGTCATCCACGGGTTGTGCTCGATGCCCGCCCAGGTGAGCGCGCCGACACGACCGCCGGGAGCGAGTACCCGTCGAATCTCCGCGAGGGCAACCGATGGATCAGGTGTGAACATCAAACCCATCCGGCAGGCGACGACATCGAAGGAGCCGTCCGGCCGATCGATCGCAGACGCATCCAGCACCGCGACCTCGACGTTGTCTA
The DNA here is from genome assembly GCA_030857495.1 of Actinomycetota bacterium. Taxonomy (GTDB): domain Bacteria; phylum Actinomycetota; class Acidimicrobiia; order Acidimicrobiales; family Ilumatobacteraceae; genus JACDHN01. The sequence continues at coordinate 2,220 of JALZNU010000374.1, forward strand.
GTACCGCATTGCGGCGGCGTGCCGTCTCGACCATTCCGGGAGCGATGTCGCTCAGCACGACCGTGCCCGACGGTCCGACGAGCTGCGACCAGGTGGCGCCGATAGAGCCGGGCCCTGCGGCGAGCTCGAGCACGCGCTCGCCCGGCTGCACGGCGACGCGGTCGAACAGCGCCGCCGTCGCGTCGAGGGAGTGCAGGTCGACCTCGTTGACGTTGGCATCCCATGCCGCTGCCACTGCGCTCCAATCGTGTGCTGGGTCTGTGATGTTCGTCATCGCGCCTTCCTATTAACTACAGTTTCGATAAAACGAATACAAAG
>JALZNU010000375.1 GCA_030857495.1 Actinomycetota bacterium
CCGCCGCGTTCCGGTGCCCGACGGGATCGAACTGTGGCTCGTGCCGTCGATGAACCCGGACGGTCAGGCGGCAGACGTGCGCCAGAACGTCAACGGCGTCGACCTCAACCGCAACTTCCCCGAGAACTGGTCGCCCCTCGGCGAACCCGGCGTCTGGCAGTACGCCGGCCCGAGCGCGGCGAGCGAGCCCGAGACACAGGCGATGCTCGCCCTGAGCGAGCGGGTGCAGCCGCAGCTGACGCTCTGGTACCACCAGGACCTGTTCCGCATCAACCCGGCGACGGGACTCGACGGCGAGATCCGCCGTCGCTACGCGTCGCTCACCGGGCTGCCGATCATCGAGGTCACAGGCGGTGTGTACACCGGCACGGCATCGCAGTGGTCGCGCACCATCGCCGCCGACGGTGGCATCGGGTTCACGATCGAGCTGGGCTCGTCACTCGGACAGCGCGGTGCTCGGCGGCACGCTGCCGCCGTGCTGACGGTCGCCGGCGAGCTGACCTGAAGCGCAGCACCCGGCACGCGCTGGCGAGAGGGTGTCCTCTTCGGAGCAGACCTGCGGCATAGATTGTCCCCGGTGAATTCGCAACGCGTTGTGGCCGCTGCGCTGCTGAGCGCCGGGCTGCTGTTGGGCGCGTGCAGCGAGAGCCGCGAGAGCCGCGTTATGGACCCGCCTGCCGAGCCGCCCACCAGCCTCGGAACATCGACCACGGCAACGAGCGCGCCCGGCGCGACGACTGTCGTCACCACGGGGACGAGCGGTGGTACGGACACGAGCGCTACAGACACTGCGGTGACCACCACGCCGCAGGAGTCGACGGCGACGAGCGAACCGACGGCGACCACGCCTACGGCAACGACCGAGCGACCGAAGCCGACGACCACCACGAAACCGCCGAAGTCCACCACGACCACCACGACCACGGCGCCGCCACTCGACGTCGAGAACCCGCCGTGCGTGCGCGCGATCCAGCGCGGCGATTCGCTGAGCGCCCTTGCCGACAAGCTCCGCAGGGCAACGGTGACCGTGAGGAGCCTGCAGCGCGAGAACGGCATCACGAACCCGGACTCGATCGCCGCTGGCGACTATCTCGACATCTGCGTCAAGAACAAGATCAACGACATCACCGGCGAGAAGCGCAAGCCACCGCCACCACCCACCACCACGACCACGACGGCGCCGCCGACGACGGTCCCCGGCGGTGGGACCAACTTCGGCAGCGGCGTCGTCGCGCAGCAGCAGAAGCTCAACGAGCTGTTCGCCGGCAAGGGCATCGCCGAACTGACGACCGACGGCGACTCCGGCCGCTATACCCAACAGCAGCTGTGCGCCGCCCGGGTGGCGCTCGGCATGCCCGTCAACCGCAACGACATGACGCCCGGCGGCCGCGAAGAGCAGGCGCTGATGGCTGCCGGCGACCTGCCGATCCCAGAGGGGGCGCCCACGTCGGCGTCGCGGTGGGCGCTGATCGACCGGACGTGCCAGGTGATGTTCGTCGGTGCGGGATCGAGAGGTGTCACGTTCGTGTTCGGCACGTCGACGGGCGAGGCGGGGCACAAGACTCGCCTGCAGGACGGATCACAGGTGTTCCGTTACGATCCGGCGCGCAAGAACGGTGGCTGGCACGACAGCACGTCGTACCCCGTCGCCGCCGACAACCCACTCAACGGCAACATGTACAAGCCGCTGTACTTCGACAACGGTCAGGCGATCCACGGTGCCGGCAATGTGCCGACGGACCCGCAGAGCAAGGGATGCGTCCGACTTCGTGTCGAGCACCAGGACGTGCTCATCGGCTGGCTCGGCTTGTCGGACGTCCCCTCGCCGGTGTGGAGCACCGGCGACATCAACCTCGCAGTCTCCGTCGGCGGCGCCTACTGACCGTCCCTGCTGCTCCGCCAGGTCAGTTCCCCGAGTTGAGTGCTCGGGCTCGTTGTCGGGCGAGTGCGATCTGCTCGGCTGGGCCGGGCGTCGTGTCGTGCCCGTCGGTAAGCGTTGACCGTCGGCGTCGTCGTCGTCGTGGTGGTGCGTTGCGTTTGTCGGGTCGCCGGTTGTGGGTCGAGCACAGCACGCGGCCGTTGTCGTAGCTGGTGACGCCACCGTCGGGGACGGCGACGATGTGGTCGATGTCGCAGCGTGCGGCAACGATGCGACATCCGCTGTGGTGGGTGCAGCGCCGGTCGCGGATCTCGATCGCTCTGCGCAGGGCACCGGTGAACGTGCGCCGCTGCGACGCGCTGATGATCCGGTCGGGTGCTTCGAAGATGATCCGTTCGATGTCCGCGTCGGCGAGCAGCGGGACGATCTCACCGGGGGTGAGCACCGTGCCGGCGGCGAGCTCACAGGTGTGAGCGAACATGGTTTCGCCGACGAGCACCGAGATCAACGGTCTCGGGCGGCGGCTGTTGGTCGTGGTGGCAGATCGTGTCGCCATCTCGACGAGCGCATCAGCGCTGCGCTGACGGGGGGTCCGGGTGGCGCCGTTGGTCTGGTCGGTGAGGTAGAGCTGATGTTCGAGGCGGTGCAGTT
>JALZNU010000376.1 GCA_030857495.1 Actinomycetota bacterium
CGGCCGGCCGACATCGTCCTCGAGCAGCGAGATCAGCGTGAGCAGATCGGTGCGCGTGCCGAACGCGAGGTTCATTGGGTCGGGGTCGGTGGCACGCTCGGTCAGCGCCATGGCGAGCACGGCTGTGACGGTGTCGACGAACGTGAAGTCACGGCTCTGCGTCCCGTCACCGAAGATCTGCAATGGCCGCCCGGCGAGCGCAGCGTCGACGAAGGCCGGCACGACGGCGGCATAGGCATGCCCCGCCGGCTGCAACGGACCGAACACGTTGAAGAAGCGCAGCGCCAGCGTCTCCATCCCGTAGCTGTGATGGTAGGCGTTGACGTACGCCTCGGTCGCCAGCTTGCTCGCCGCGTACGGCGACATCGGTCGTGTCGCCAGGCCCTCGTGCTTGGGCAGCCCTGGCGTCGCCCCGTAGACGCTGCTCGATGAGGCGGCAAGCAGGTAGGCGCCGCTGCTCCTGGCGACCTCCAGCACGTTCACGGTCCCCGTCGCGTTGGCCAGGTGCGAGGCGACCGGATCGCTGATGCTGCGCGGAACGGACGGACGGGCGGCGAGGTGGGCGATCGCATCGATGCCGTTCGCGCAGTGCTCCAGCGCGTCCTGGTCGAGGATCGAGCCCTCGACCAGCTCTACGTCGAGGCCGTCGAGGTTCGCCAGCGACCCCGTCGACAGATCGTCGAGCGCGCGGACGGACTCGACGCCCGGTGTCGCCACGAGGCGACGACACAGGTTGGCACCGATGAAGCCGGCTCCGCCGGTGACGAGCACGCGCACGCGGGCAGCATAGGAAATCTCCCCTAGCGTTCGGTCGATGGCGGTCAGGGTGCTGCATGTGTCCAAGGGCCTCGGTCCAGGCGGCGCCGAGCGGCTCCTCGTCGAGCTCGCCAGGGTCACCGACCGCAGCCAGGTCGAGCTCACCGCTGCGTACGTGCTGCCGTGGAAGGATCACCTCGCCGGCGAGCTCGAGGAGCACGGCGTGGAGGTGATCTGCCTCTCTCGCCGGCGCAGGGACCCGGTGTGGACCATCCGACTGCGCCGCCTCGTCGCCTCGGGCCGGTTCGACATCGTGCACGTCCACTCACCGGTTCCGGCGTCGGTGGCCCGGCTCGCCGCGCGCACGACGGAGGCGGGGTCGAGGCCGCGGCTGGTGTCGACCGAGCACAACACCTGGACGTCGCACCGCCGGGCGACGCGCCTCGTGAACCGGCTGACCTCGCGCCTCGACGATGTGACGATCGCCGTGACCGACGAGGTGCGCAGATCGATGCGTGGCCGTGCCAGGGCCCGGGTACGCGTCGTCACCCACGGCATCGACGTCGCCCGGATCGAAGCGCTGCGCGGCGAGCGCCTCGCCGTGCGTGCCGAGCTCGGCATCGACGCCAGGCCAGTCGTCGGCACGGTCGCCAACTTCCGTCGGCAGAAGGACTACCCGAACCTGTTGCACGCCGTGCGGCTGCTCGTCGACCGCGGCATCGACCTGCACGTCGTCGCTGTCGGGCAGGGCCCGCTCGAACGCGAGGTCCGCGAACTGTCGTCGTCGCTCGGCCTCGACGGCACGGTGACGCTCACCGGCTTCCGCGCCGACGCAGCCAGGGTCATGGCGGGGTGCGACGTGTTCGTGCTCGCCTCCGCGTGGGAGGGCCTGCCCGTGGCCGTGATGGAGGCGATGGCGCTCGGGCTCCCCATCGTGGCGACACGGGTGGGCGGGCTGGCAGAAACGCTCGACGACGTCGCGCTGCTCGTCCCGTCCGGCGACTCGCCGGCCCTCGCCGCCGCGCTTTCGTCGGTGCTCGTCGACGACCAGCTCCGACTGTCGCTCACCGCAGCATCGTCGCGTCGGGCGGGTGACTTCGACATCGCGAGGGCGGCGGGCGAGATCACGGCCTGCTACGAGGCCCTCGTCCCGGCTCCGTCGGACGATGGCGCGGTCGAGCAGCCGCTGCCCACGGTCCGCCGCCGAACGGGGAGCCCCCGCGGGACGACGGTGCGCCCGCTCGCGGCCGACGACGTCCCCGCCGTCATCGGTCTGCTCGGCGCCTCGCTCGGCTGGGGCAACGACGAGCGTTACGACGACCTCTACCGCTGGAAGCACGAGCGCAACCCGTTCGGGCGCTCGTTCGGGTGGGTTGCCACCGACGACGACGGCGCCGTCGCGGCCGTCCGGCTGTTCATGCGCTGGGAGTTCCGGCGCGGCCAGGAGGTGCTGCGCGCCGTGCGAGCCGTCGACACGGCGACGCGCCCGGATGCCCAGGGCAGAGGTCTGTTCACGACGCTGACGACGCACGGGCTCGAGGCCTGCGGCGACGACGGCATCGCCATGGTGTTCAACACGCCGAACAGCCAGAGCATGCCTGGCTACCTGAAGATGGGGTGGCGTGAGGTCGGCCGCCTTGCGGCTGCGGTGCGACCGCGATCGGTGCACCGTGTGCCGGCGATCGCCCGCTCGCGGGTGCCGGCCGATCGGTGGTCAGAGCAGATCGACGTCGGGCTGCCGGTCGGCGAGTGGCTGGGGTCGGGCCGCTT
>JALZNU010000377.1 GCA_030857495.1 Actinomycetota bacterium
ACGCACGAGAGCGTCATGTAGCGCTCGACTTGAGGGCGTGCGATGAGCTCATCGAACGTCAGGGTCAGCTCCTTGTCGACCATGCCGTGGATCCGCAGCGACCAGTCGCTGGCACGGACCTGCGGCGACACGATGGCGGTGTCGATGCGGTAGAAGCTGTCGTTGCTGATGACGAACGGCGTCACGCCCTCGACGCCGACGTCGACCTCACCGAGCGCCTCGGCAGCGTCGGCAGCCGGCGGGAGCGTCAGCTCCTTGCGCTCGCTGCCGACGCCGAACCGTCGGCCGAGTGCGCGGCCGGCGCCCGCAGCGCCGACGGCGAGCGCCCCGATCGCGGCACTGCCGTAGAGGAATCGGCGCCGGGTCGGTTGCAGCTCGGGTGGCATCGCGACGGGATCCGTGGTTCCGTAGCGACGGCCGGCGGTGGGGATGCCGACGCGGTGCCAGGCGAGGACACCGAGCGACGCCGCGAGCCCGGCGACCGTCGGACCGAGCGCACTGACGCCGGCGTTCGGGCGTGACACGACGGCGAGCGCGCCGACGACGCTCATCGCGGTCGTGATCCCCGCCGCGGCTGCGTGATGGCCGGCGACCGCGAGTCGACCGACACCGAGGCCGACGAGCGTGATGACGATCAACGCACCGATGACGAGGACGAGCTTGTCGTTCGTGCCGAACACCGACTTCGCCCAGTCGACCAGCCACGTCGGCGCGATCTCGATGAACGCCTCGCTCACCGCCACGACGGGCGAGCGGGCGCTGTCGTAGAGACCGTTGACGAGCTCGGCGACACCGAGGCCTGCACCGGCCACGAGGAGCCCGAGAACGTACGATCGTGACCGCATGAACACCGGTCTACCCTCTCCACAACTCGATCAGGCGCGTGCGCTGCTCGCCGACCTCGCCGGCAAGAGAAATGCGAGGACCGCAGAGGCGATGCTCGCCTCCACATTGCAGTTCATCGGTGACGACCCCGACCCGCTCGACTTGAAGATCGCCGCCGCCGTCATCGCCGAGATGCGCGAGGCGGTCGCCATGTTCGCGCCGTACCGCGACGTGCCGAAGGTGACCGTGTTCGGCTCGGCTCGCACCGCGGTCGATGACCCGATGTACCGCCAGGCGTTCAACATCGCCCGTAACCTCGCCGACGCGGGATGGATGGTCGTCACGGGTGCAGGCCCGGGCATCATGCAGGCAGCCACGGAGGGAGCCGGTCGCGAGCGCAGCTTCGGCGTGTCGATCCGACTTCCCTTCGAACAGGGCGCGAACCCCGTGATCGCCGGCGACGAGAAGTCGGTCTCGATGAAGTACTTCTTCACGCGCAAGCTGATGCTCGTGAAGGAGTCACGGGCCTTTGTCTGCCTCCCCGGGGGGTTCGGCACGCTCGACGAGATGTTCGAGCTGCTGACCCTGACGCAGACGGGCAAGGGACTCCCTGCGCCCATCGTCCTGCTCGACATGCCGGGCGACGACTACTGGTCGACGATCCAGTCGTTCGTGACCGAGCAGCTGATCCCGAGAGGCCTCGTATCGGAGGCCGACACCTCGCTCTACCTGCTCACCGATTCGTGCGACGAGGCCCAGGCGGAGATTACGGGCTTCTACGCCAACTACGACTCGATCCGGTACGTCGGCGACCAGGCCGTGATCCGCCTCAACCACACACCGACGGACGCCCAACTGGACGACCTCAACGAGCGTTTCGGCTATGTCGTGTCGACCGGACGCATCGACCGCGTCGACCCGTTCCCCGAGGAACGCCGCAACGACGATCGCATCGGACTGCCACGAATCGGCTTCACGTTCGCGCAGCACCGGTACGGCGACCTGCGAGCGATGATCAACGTGCTCAACACCTACGCGTCGGGCTGACGCATCAGGCGCTGCGCCTTGTCGACCGCGCGTCGCGCCTGGGACAGCACCTTGTCCGACGCCGGGCGCGACGTCGCTCCGTCTGCGAGTGCTTCCTGCAGGCGGTCGAGCATCAGCTCGTCCAGATCCTCCACGATCGCAGCCAGGCGATCGGCGATGTCGTCCTCGCGCGTCATCGCAGCCCGAGCTCCGCTGCGACGATGTCGACCGGGTGGCGGGCATCGACACCGGCGGCGCGCAGGTGCATGATGCACCCGGGGTTGGCGCTGGCGACGATGTGAGCGCCGGTCGCGTGCTGCGCACGGCCGATCGCGGCGAGCTTGCGGTCCCTGATCTCGCCGGCGAGTCGTGGCTGGGTTGCCGAGAAGGCGCCACCGGCGCCGCAGCACAGGCCGTCGTCGTCGAGCTCGGCAACGTCGGCGACGGCAGCGAGCACCGTCCGCACGTGGGTGTGCGAGCCCTGCACGTGTCGCAGGTGGCAGGGGTCCTGCACGATCACGGTCGGTCTGGTTGCCTCCGGCTCCGCCGCTGCCCGAAGTCGGCCGGCGAGCCACTCGTGGACATCGAGCACGCGTGCGGCGAACGCCCTTGCGTCATCGGTCCCGAGCAGGCGGCCGTACTCCTTCATCGCCGCTCCACACCCGGCCGAGTTG
>JALZNU010000378.1 GCA_030857495.1 Actinomycetota bacterium
CGACCGGCCTCGATGACGACGATCTCACTGCGGTGCGCGATGCATTCGGCGACGGGCCGCCGCACTGCCTCATCGCATCCAATTTCTCCGTGTCGGCCGTGCTGATGATGCACTTCGCCGAGCTCGCTGCACCCTGGTTCGAGACAGCGGAGATCATCGAGCTGCACCACGACGAGAAGGTCGACGCGCCGTCGGGCACGGCGTTGACGACAGCCAAACGCATGGCGGCGGCGTCGTCGACGTGGGCTGCCGATCCGACCCTGGACGAGGTGCTCGCCGGCGCCCGTGGCGGCCAGGGTCCGGCGGGCATCCGCGTCCACTCCGTGCGGATGCGCGGGATGGTCGCTCACCAAGAGGTGATCCTGGGCGCGCTCGGCCAGTCGCTGACGATCCGCCAGGACAGCTACGACCGTGCGAGCTACATGCCAGGCGTCGTGCTCGCCTGCAAGCGCATCGGTGAGCACCCCGGCCTGACGATCGGCCTCGACGCACTGCTCGGCATCACGACGGGCTGATTTCAGCGGTCGAGGCCGAGGCGGGCACGGAAGCGGCCGGCGCCCTCCACGCGCACGCCGGGCGGGAGACGGGCGGCGAGTCCCTTGTCCGACGTCACGACGCGCAGCTCCGGCTCGGCGGAGAAGACGTCCTCCACCATCTCGACGATGCGGTCATCGGCAGCGTCGCGCCCGGAACGACGAGCGAAGCCGACGCTGAGGTTGCCGCCGGCGAGCTCGGACAGGCGCAGCTCGGGTCGGCCGTCGAACACGATCGTGACCACGTCGTGATGGCTCCGGCACCACTCGGCGATCACCTGCGTCAGGTGGGCCGCCGCGCCGACGGGATCGTTCCACCAGCCGTCGGCACCTGCGCCCATCACGTTGTTGCCGTCGACGATCCACTGCACGTCAGACCCGTTCCGTCGCTCGATGCCGTTCTGGAGGCGGCGGATCGCGTTATCCCGCGATCTCCCGCCTCCAGTTCGGGGTTTGCGGGTCAGCCGAGGGCGGCGATCGCGGCGTCGTAGTTCGGCTCCTGACCGATCTCGGGCACCAGCTCGGTGTACGCGACGTCGCCGTTGGCGTCGACGACGACCACGGCCCGGGCGAGCAGTCCGGCCATCGGTCCGTCGGCAATCGTGACGCCGTAGTCCTCGCCGAACGAGCTGCGGAAGCTGGACGCCGTCGTGACGTTGTGGATGTCCTCGCCGCCACAGAACCGTCCGAGCGCGAACGGCAGGTCGGCGGAGACGCACAGCACCGTCGCGCCGTCGAGGCTCGCCGCCCGCTCGTTGAACGCCCGCACGCTCACCGCGCACACGCCCGTGTCGATGCTGGGGAAGATGTTGAGCACGACCCGCCGGCCCTCGAACTGCGCCGGCGTCACATCCGAGAGGTCGCCACCGGCGAGCGTGAACGTCGGCGCGTCGCTGCCGACGTCGGGGAGGTCGCCGGAGGTGTGGAACGGATTACCGCGGAGCGTGATGTCAGCCATCTCTCGTTTGTACCAGCTCCGGTGCCTACTTCATCGGCGTGACGCGCCGGAGCCGCGTCGCAGGTTGCGCCAGTTCGCAAGCAGGACGATCGCGATCGAGCCGATCAGGAACCACCACTGGTACTTGGCGACGAAGTCGAGCACGTCGTCGAGCTGATCCTCGAAGGCGTTCGCCAGCCACCACACGAGCGCCAACCGTCCAGCGAGCCCGATGAGGAAGAGCACGACGAGCCGTCGCCACGGCGTGCGCTCGACGCCGCTGATGACCGCGACGATGTTGGAGCCGATGAAGAACGGGATCAGCACCCACTGCGCCTTGGCGAACCCGTCCTCCATCTGGTCGACGTTCTGGCGCGACAGTCCCAGGAACCGGACGAAGAAGCGGTAGGCGTCCTGGCGGTACGCCCGCCCGACGAGGTGGCACACGGTGAACGCCAGCCCGAGGCGCAACGCCGCGATGACGACGAACGCGACGGGGGATACGTCGGCACCGACGGCAAGTGCGAGGAACCGGTTGCGCGACGAGAGCGCGATGACACGTTCGGGATCGTCGTTGATCCATTCGACCCATACGGCGTTGGCGATGTTGGTGCACACCACGAGACCGCCGAAGGCGACGAGCGTGAGCACGCCCCACCACGGGCGCTCGACCCCGGCGTCGATCTCGCCGTCGGCGTCAGCGTCGACCTCGTCGCTGAGGTGGGTCTCACCTAGTTCTGGCACGGCGCGTCACGCTACCCGTGCAGCGCTGGGGTGACGGCTCGGGGTGGCGGCTACCTTCGTCGCATGCAGGGAACGATGCAGGTCACGGCGCTGACCATCAATCACATCTTCGAGCGCGCCGAGCGCTTCTTCGGGCACAAGCACGTCACCACGGCGCAACCCTCGGGCCCCGAACGGATCACCTATCGCGACTGGGCCGAGCGCACGCACCGCCTCGGCGGCGTGCTCGACACGCTCGGACTGTCCGACGACGCCCGCGTGGCGACGTTCGCCTGGAACACGTCACGCCACCTCGAGCTGTACTTCGC
>JALZNU010000379.1 GCA_030857495.1 Actinomycetota bacterium
CGTCGAACATCGGCTTCGCAATCCCGATCGAAGACGCCCTCGACATCGCCGAGCAGCTCCTCTCGAGTGCGTCGTAGCGCGTCAGGACGGCCGCTCGTCCCCGCCGCGGCGCGGGATCACGACGACGGTGCCATCGGCCTCGATCTGCACTTTCACGTTGGCGCCGTAGTACTTGGCGAGAGTGTCGGCGTCGAGCACCTCGGCCGGGGCGCCCTCGGCGACGAGTTCTCCGTCGTGGAGCAGCGCGAGGCGATCGCTGTAGACCGACGCCAGTGTGAGGTCGTGCATCGCCGCGATCACTGTGAGTCGTCGCTCCGCCCGCAGCCGAGCGACGAGTTCCATCGCCTGTTGCTGGTGACCGATGTCGAGCGCGCTCGTCGGCTCGTCGAGCACGAGCACGGGCGTGTCCTGCGCGAGCGCACGAGCGATCACGACGCGCTGGCGCTCACCGCCGCTCATCTCGCCGAGGCGACGGTCGGTGAAGGCGCCGAGGTCGAGCTGATCGAGCACGTCGAGCACGATCTCGCGATCGGCGTGCGTCGGCGACCCGAAGTACGACACATAGGGCGTGCGACCGAGCAGCACGTACTCGTGCGTCGTCATGTCCTCGGGAATGGTCGGGATCTGCGGCACGTAGGCGACGAGCGCCGAACGCTGCCGCCGCGGCATCGCCGTCAGCGAGCGACCGTCGACGAGCACGTCGCCCTCTGCGGGCACGAGCCCGATCGCACCGCGCAGCAGGGACGACTTGCCTGCGCCGTTCGGTCCGATCAGACCGACCCACTCCCCCGTCGCCACCTCGAACGAGAACTCCGCGACTGCGACCGCCCGGCCGTAGCGAACAGTCAGCGCGCAGAACTCGACCGTGCTCATGGTCCGCTGCGCGTGCTCATGTCGCGATCTGTCGGGTGCGCAGCACGTAGACGAAGAACGGGCCTCCCAGCAACGCCGTAACGACACCGATCGGCGTCTCGGCGGGATCGGTGAGGATCCGGCCGGGGATGTCGGCGAGGACGAGGAACGCACCGCCGTAGAGCACGGACAGAGGGATCACGCTGCGGTAGCTCGACCCCGTCACCATCCGCACCACGTGCGGCACGACCACCCCGACGAAACCGATCAGCCCGCTGACCGAGACCACGGCCGCCGTGCCGAGCGTCGCTGCCACGACGACGACGAGTCGCACGTGGGCGACGGATCCGCCGAGCGCCTGCGCCTCGTCCTCGCCGACGCGCAGCAGGTCGAGGTGGCGGCGGTGCAGCATCAGCACGATGACCGACACGACGACATATGGCGCCACGAGCCGCACATCGCCCCAGGTCGCCGTGTGCAGGCGACCGAGGATCCACGAGTAGACCTCGCGCACGACGTCGCTGTGACGCTGCAGGATGAACGTCTGCACCGCCGTCACCATCGACACGACGGCGATGCCGGCGAGCACGAGCGTGACGCTGCTCGTCCTGCCGAACGCCGCGCCGACGGCGTACGTCGCAAACACAGTGACGATCGCACCGATGAACGCCACCGTCGGGACGGGATCGATCGGCCACGTGCTCGTCTGCGACCTTGCGACGGTGAGGACGATCGTGGCTCCGAGCCCTGCGCCGGCGGCAGCGCCGAGGAGGTATGGATCGACGAGCGGGTTGCGGAACACGCCCTGGTACGACGCCCCTGCGACGGCAAGCATCGAGCCGACGAGCGCACCGAGGATCACTCTCGGCATGCGGATCTCCCACACCACCGCCCATTGCGAGTCGCTGACACCAGCGCTGATGTCGACGAGCGGCAGCCGGTCGAGCAATGCCATCGGCACGCGCCACGCCGGCGGACCGCTCGGACCGATCATCACCGCGGCCACGATGACGACGAGGAAGATCAGCCCGGCGAGCCCGTACCGGCGCACAGCAGCGACGCCGGCGTCGCTCATGTTCTCACGTTCTCATCCCGCCCGTTCGAGTGCGGCTGCCTTGTCGACGGCGGCACGCACCTGCGCCGCGTAGTCGACGATCCGCGGCCCCCAGCGCGACGCGAGGTCGTCGTTCATCTCGAACACGAGACCCTCACGGACGGCACTGATCTGCTTCCACCCACCACGGGCGGCGACGGTCTTCTTCGTCTCCCCGCAGCACACCGTGTCGGCGAGGAAGATGAGGTCGGGATTCGCGGTGACGATGAACTCCGGGTTGAGCTGAGGGTAGCCGCCCGCCTGATCGTCGGTCTCGTCGGCGATGTTCTCGAGCCCGAACATCGAGTAGATGCTGCCGATGAACGTGTCCGAGGTGACCGAGAAGTACGTGTTGTCGAGCTCGTGGTAGTAGGTCAGCGGCCGGTCGAGCTTCGGCAGGTCCTCGGTGAGCGCCGTGAGGTCGGTCTCCATCTGGCCGACGAGCTCGGCTGCGTCGCCGACGTGGCCCGTCATCGCGCCGAGCTGTTCGATCTGGGCGTAGACGTCGTCCATCGTCGCCGGCGCGACCCCGATCCAGGTCTCGATGCCGAGCGTGTCGAGCTGTTCGA
>JALZNU010000380.1 GCA_030857495.1 Actinomycetota bacterium
GCCATGGTGCACCAATGAGCGAGCCCCGCGAGCGAACCATCGTGACGGTGCGCCGCTGCGCAGCAGCGAAGCGGTCATTGGTGCACCGCCCGTCGTCCCTGTCGTTCGTCCACACGGCCATGGTTCACCGATGAGTGTGCGGGTCGAGTCGCTCGTCGTCGGAGGAGAGTCGGCGCCGTGGCAGCGGCTCGGGTTCGTCGTCGTCGAGGGTCGGATCCCGTTGCACGGCGCAGGCGTGCGCATCGACGGTGACCGCCCCGGCCTCCGGGAGTGGGAGTTGAGCGGACTGAGCCGACCGGCCGGAGACCGGTTCGACATCGACGGGGTGCCAACCGTGGCGGTCGACGCGCCGGACCCGGTGCTCGTCGAGCACCGCAACGGCGTGTACGAGGTCGACCATGTCGTGATCACGACGGACGACCTGATGCGCACGAGCGCGGCCCTCGAGTCGGCCACGGGTGCGCCGTGCCGACGCGTGCGCGAAGCGGGGCCGATGCGCCAGGCGTTCCATCGCCTCGCGGGTGTCGTCGTCGAGCTCGTCGAGCACGGTGACGTCGACACGGTGTCGTTCTTCGGCGTGGCGTTCAACTCTGGTGACCTCGCTGCTGCCGTCGTGTTGCTCGGACCTGCGGCGATCTCTGAGCCGAAGGACGCCGTGCAGCCGGGCAGGCGGATCGCCACGGTGCGCGGGGTCGCAGGGCTCGGTCTCCCCGTCGCGATCATGTCGGTTTCGTGACGATCAAGCACCTCTTCGCAGGGCACGACGAGTACTGTGACGAGTGATGTCCCGACCGATCGCCATCACCATCCTCGGTGCCGTGATCGCCGGCACGGTGACGCTGGCGGTGTCCACCGATGAGGGCCGCGACACCGGGGTGGTCGCCGTCGGTGATCCCGCGGTCGAGTCGGCGGCAACGACGACGAGCACGAACCCGCCCACCAGCGCGTCAGCGCGGGCGGTCGAGGAGCGTCGCGACCGGGTCCGGTCGACGCGCGGCGCCTCGTCGACCGCGACCATCGACGCACCCACCACCGCAGCCCGCACCACCGCAGCACCCACCACCGCAGCCCCCACCAGCGCAGCGCCCAGCACGAGCGCTGCGGCGGCGCCCCAGTCGTGGCGTGACGCGCCGGCGGCCGATGCCGCGGCATGCGCCGAGAACGGACGATCGATCGTCGTCGACAAGCAGTGGCAGCGCGCCTGGTTCTGCCAGGACGGTGCGGTGGGCGAGGTCATCCCCATCACCACGGCGGCGAACCAGCCCGATGCGGGCACGTATGACGTGTACGCCGAGGACTACCAGTCGTGGAGCACGCTGACCGGTCAGCTGGCGACGCTCGACCGTTTCGTCGCGTTCACGTATGGCAAGTACCAGGGGCTGCGCATCGGCTTCCACGCCGTGCCGTACTACGCCGACGCCACGTTGGTGCAGCCGCTCGAGAGCGTCGGCGACCTCGCCCGATTCGGCGAGTCGTCGGGTTGCATCCGCGTCCTGCCCGAGCACGCAGAGGCGATCTACTCCTCGCTGTCGCTCGGCGACGAGGTGCGCGTCATCAGTTGACGTCGTCGTCGCGCAGCCAGGCCTGGCCCACGGGGCAGTCCTCCGAGATCGAGCACCACCGGCAGCTGAAGCCCGGTCGTCGAACGGCCGGGCGACCCTCGACCTTCGTCGCCACGAGCGCATCGGCAGCAGCCAGGGCACGTTCGAGTGCCGAGTGCAGCATGTCGATGGTGACGGGCTCGACGACCGCCTCGCCAGCCGAGAGGTAGTACGACGCCACCGCTCGGGGCGGCACGGCGCGGATGAGCGTCTCCAGCAGCGCGTAGTGGCGCAGGTCCTGGCCATGCGAGAGCGCTGCCTTGCCCGACTTGAAGTCGATCAGCAGCCGCGTGCTCTCGGTTCCTCGCGGTCGTCCGAGCATGAGGTCGACCCGGCCCTTGAACTGGATCGCGGCGTTGAGACGCCACGTGTTGCGTGCCTCGACCACGGGTGCCGCCGACGCCGGGATCGGCGGGAACGACTCGAGGTAGCGCACGACCTGCTGCTGGCAGGCGCCGCGCAGGTCGGCGAGGTCGGCGCCCGAGCAGGCATTCAGCCACGACGACAGCGACTTGTCCTCGTCGCCGATGCGGACGATCGCCTCGTCCACCAGGGCGGCTGCGACGGGGTCGCCGGTCCAGTGGATGGCGAGTTGGATCGCGCGATGCGTGACGGTGCCGGACGCCATGGCTACAGACCATTCGAACGGGTCGCGGGCGAGGTGCTGCGCCTCGCAGCCGAGCATTCCCGACACGTCGGTCTTCGTGACCACGAGCCGCGCTTCGCCGGCGCGCTCGTCGAGGTCGCGGGCGGCGAGCGTCGCTGCCTCGATGAGCTCGCGGATCTCGTCGCGGTCGAACAGGACGGGCTCGGGCGCCCGCCGCAGAAGGTCGAGCGTGCGCTGCTGGGTCGGCGTCAGGTCCAGGTCGCCATCGTACGCAGCGTTGTCACACCCCCCGACGATGATCGACCC
>JALZNU010000072.1 GCA_030857495.1 Actinomycetota bacterium
CTGGCCCGGCGCCTTGATGAACATCGCCGTGCGGTAGACCTCCTCGCGGTTGTCGTCGGTGACCTGCATCCGCCCCGTGAGCGGACCCGACATCCCGCGACCGTGGTCGGTCGTCACGACGAGCAGCATGTCGTCCCAGTTCGGCAGCGAACGAAGCCGGTCGACGAGCTCGCCGATCAACACGTCGGCGGCACCGACCTGCATCTCGTGCATCTGGTACTCCAACCGCACGCCGAACTCGTAGCCCACGGCGTTCGGATCCTCCTGCAGCGGCGGCTCGTAGCTGCTGGCGATGCCGGTGCGCGAGAGGACCCACGGCCGGTGCGGCAGCGCGACGTGGGCAAAGTGCAGCGCCGGTTCCGGTCCGATCGAGTCGATCTGCTCGCGCAGGATGCCCGCCTGACCGAGCGGGCTGCGCTCGTCGGCGCCGAGCTCGCGCCACCGCTCGTAGGCGGTCTCGATGTACGAGTCGCCGTTGCCGCCACGCTCGCTGTCGTCACTGCTCGACGCCACCTCGACGCCCTCGTCCTCGGCGCCGTACGCGCCCCACGAGTTGTCGATGTCGGGCAGCCCGTCACGAAGCTCCTCCGGCAGCATCCGGTGTCCGTACACGACCGAAGCGTCCTCGAGCGCCTGACGGAGTGGCTGACGAGACGTCTCACCACAGATCGAGATCGGGCACATGTTCGTCACCGACTCGTACAGCTCGATGGGCACGTCGTTGCCGAGCAGCGTGAACAGGTTGCGCGGGAAGTCGCTGGCAGTCGGCAGCTGCTCACCGTCGAGCATCTTTCCCGACAGCAGCGACGGGACGGCCTGCGCCGACAGGTTGTACTGACTCGAGGCGTTGCGGTACCAGTTCGAGACGGAGGCGAGCTTGGCGAAGCCGGGGTAGCGATCGGTGTTGAGCGAGCCGTCGCTGCGCATGATCGAAGCTGCCGGCAGCTCGTCGAGGACGATGACCACGACCGGTGCGGTGGGCGCCGGGAGTCGCACCTCGCCCTCGTCGACCGGCCCGCCGCCGGCCACGAGCCGGGACGTCGGCGACATGAACATGAACAGCGCCACGAACAGCACGTTGGCGGCCGCCATGTAGCGGGCGAGCATGACACCGCCCTTCGTTCGGGTGACGAGCACGACGAGACCGGCACCGAGCGCCAGCGCGACGGCGAACACGATCCACGCCGGATCGAGCCCGATCGTGCGCGCCAGCACCATCATGAACGCGACGGCGAACACGCCGACGACGACGCTGAACGAGATCGTGCCGGCGACACGGTTGACGGCCGTGGCGACCGCCACGAGGGCGATTCCGACGGCGGGCGGCACGAGCGTGATGATCAGGACGAAGACGACGATCTGAGTCGCCGAGTAGCGCCCGGCGACGAAGAACTCCGGGTTGTTGCCGAACAGATCGAGCAGCGGCTGCACCACGGCGACGCTGCTGACGCCGAGAATGACGAGGGCGCGCGTCCAAAGGGTGCGCCCGAGTCCTGCAACCGCTGTGTCGTCGTCGCCCACGCTCAGGTTCGCTCGACCTCGCGCAGAGTCGCCGCCGAGCCCGAGCCGGTGACCTCGTAGAGGGTCACCTCGTTGGCGCCGTCGCGATAGAAGTCGGCGACGTACCCGGTGAAGTCCCATGCGTCACCGACGCCTGGCTCGTAGCCGCCGAGTACGCCGGCGATGCGCCCGTTGACGGCGGCGAGCAGCTCGCCGTCGGGCTCGTCGACGCTGTCGACCGTGCCGGCGAGCACGAACGGCATCTTGCCGGTCGACGTCGGGAGATCGGAAAGCAACGATTCCTGATCGAGCGATGCCGTGAGCTCGCTCGGCTCACCGACCTCGAGCGAGGAGACGTCCTCGCCGACGAGGTCGCTGTGCTCACCGATCGCGGCGAGCGCCGTCCAGTCGTCGCCCTCGGGAAACAGCGCTTCGCGGCGGGCGACGGTGTCGAGCAGAGCATCGACGCCGGTCGACACCTTCGGCGGGTTCGTCGCCGAGCTGCCGTCGACGAGCGAGTGGCCGTCGAACTCCCAGTCGGTCGTGCCGCCGAGCATGTCGATCATCGTGGGGAGCACGTCGACGGCCTGGGCGCTGTCGTCGATCACCGCACCCTGCGTCTGGCCTGGCGCCTTGATGAACAGCGGCACCCGGTAGATCTCCTCCGCCGTCTCTGGCGTCACCTTGCGGCCGATCTCGGGCGGCGTGAAGTTGTACCCGTGGTCGGCGATCACCACGAGCGTCGTGTCCTCCCAGGTGGGCAGCGACCGCAAGTGCTCCACCATGTCGCCGATCACGACATCGATGGCGCCCGTCTGCATGCTGTGGAGTTGGAAGTTTCGCAGCGTCTTGAACTCGAAGCCGGCGGCGTCGGCATCGATGGCGGGCAGCGGGTCGTACGACAGCACCTCGCCCGACGGCGACAGGTTCCACGGTCGGTGCGGCGACACGATGTGCGTGACGTTGACGGACGGTTCGGCGCCGATGGCGTTGACGCGCTCGGACAGCGTGCCGATCTGCCCGAGCGGGCTCTTCTCGTCGGCACCACGCGCGCTCCACTGTGCGTACGCCTTCTCCGTGTACGTCACACCATCGTCACCCTGCGCGCTCTGCGGCTCGTCGCCGCCGTCGTCCTGCGCGCCGTAGTCGCCCCACGAGTTGTCGATCGCCGGCAGCCCGTCACGCAGCGACTCGGGTAGGACGCGATGGCCGTACACGACCGAGGCGTCCTCGAAGGCCTGTCCGAGCGGCTGGCGCTCGATCTCGCCACAGATCGATGTCGGGCACAGGCTCGTCACCGACTCGTAGCGATCGACCGGCACGTCGTTGCCGAGCAACGTGAACAGGGTGCGCGGGAAGTCGGTGGACGTCGGCAGATCACGATCACCGGGGAGGACCCCCGACAGGATCACCGACACGTCGCGCGGGGAGTAGTTGACGTTGCTCGTCATGTTCCGGTACCAGTTGGACACCGAGGCCAGCTCGGCGAACCCGGGATACCGCTCCTCGTTGATCGACCCGTCCGACTTCATGATCGTGGCGATCGGCAGCTCGTCGAGCACCACGACGACGACGGGACCCTTCGGGGTCGGGACGTCGACGTTGCCGTCGTCGGTCGCACCACCACCGGCGACGAGGCGTGACGCCGGCGAGGCGAACATGAACAGCGCCACGAACAGCAGGTTGGCGGCCGCCATGTAGCGGGCGAGCATCCCGCCACCACGAGTCCTCGTGACGAGCCACACGATCCCGGAAGCGACGGCGGCGGCGATCGCCAGCACCATCCAGGCGGGATCGAGCCCGATAGTGCTCAGCAGCGCACGATCGGGCTCGAGAGTGCGCAGCAGCGCCATGACGAACGCCGCAGCGAACACGCCGGCGACCACGACGAACGCGACCGTGCCGGCACGCCGATCGACGGCGGTCGCGATCGCGACGATGGTGACGCCAACGGCCGGCGGGACGAGCGTGATCGCCAGCGTGAAGACGACGATCTGGGTGGACGAGTAGCGCCCGGCGACGAAGAACTCTGGGTTGTTGCCGAACAGGTCGAGCAGCGGCTGCACCACGGCGAGGCTGCTGAGTCCGAGGATGATCAGCGCCCGCGACCAGAGCGTCCGACCGAAACCCGGCTCGTTCGTTACCGCCGCCGTCTGTTCCACGGCTGACGACGGTAGCGGCGGAACGCCGCCGCCACAGGTCGCGGCGGCGCCTACTTCCACGCCCAGACGGGCTGTTCGAGATCGATCACGCGGGCGTCGACGTCACCCTCCAGACCCACGCGCCGGAACTGCACCATGATCGCTGCCGTCGGGGCGTGCAGCAGGAACTCGCCGAGCGGGATCTGCACGACCGGCTTGTCGCTCTCGGGGATGTCGACGAAGCGTGGTGAATCGTCGCGGGCGAGCTCGCCGAGACCGATGCGGTACACGCCGCGCACCTCGCCCGCATGGGGTGCGAGGCGAACGGGTCCACCCGCCCAGATCACGACAGGCGTGATCACGAATCCCGACCTCGTTGGGTAGTCGTCGAGCAGGCCGAGCACGTGCGACTCGTCGAGCCGGAGCCCGACCTCCTCGTCCAGCTCGCGCAGCGCCGCCGTCACGACGTCCTCGCCTTCGTCGATGCGCCCACCGGGCAGCGCCCACTGGCCGGCGTGGCGGCTGAGTCGCGAGGCGCGGCGCGAGAGCAGGAAGGCGGCACCGCCGGCGAGGTCCTCCATGCCGTGCTCGGGCTCGTCGCCGGGCTCGGACAGATCGGGCGGCTCGCCCGGCACGGAGTCGACGAGCACGATCGCGACGGCGGCGTGCCGGCGGTCGTCGTCGGATTGCACGGTGCGGCGGTGGGCGTCCAGGTGGTGACGGATCGACGCCCGGAGCTGATCGTCGTATGGGGTGATCGCGAGAGTGTGCCAGCCGAGAGCGGCGCCGGGTCCACCGGTAGCGTCGGCGATCGTGCTCGGCCGCTACCTGGACGACAGCTACGCGCCCGAGGTGCGGCGCAACCTCACCACGGTCGCGCTGTCACGGCTGGGCGCGAACGCCGTCTACCGCTTCTCTGCACCGTTCCTGCCGACCATCGCCAGCGGACTCGACGTGTCGCTCAGCAGGCTCGGCGCGGCGATCACGATCTCCGAGGCGGTCGGGCTCACTGCGCCGCTGGTCGGCAGGCGCATCGACCGGCGGCATCACCCGACGACGATGGCACTCGGTCTTGTCGGCGTGACGGCGGGCGCCCTCGTCGCCGCGGCGGGACCGAACATCGTGTGGTTCGTGGTCGGGCTCGTCCTGCTCGCCGTCGCCAAGATCGTGTTCGACGTCGCCCTCGGTGCGTGGACGGCGTCGCACGTGCCGTACGAGCGGCGCGGCCGCGTCGTCGGTCTCGTCGAGACGTCATGGGCGCTGGGGATGCTCGTCGGCGTTTCGACGATGGGTCTCGTCACGGCGCTGACGAGCTGGCGTTGGGGCTACGTGGCCGGTGCCGTGATGACCACGGTCGCCGTCGCTGCGGTCGTCGTGCGGCTCGGCAACGAACCGCGGCCCGACGTCGCACCGTACTCGCCGGATGCGCTCGACGAGCCGCACGGCCCCGGCGGTATCGGCTGGCGGGGCATGTGGATGGTTGCGGCGATGTTCGCCCTCACCGCCGCGGCGCAATCGCTGTTCTTCACGTTCGGCGCCTGGCTCGAGGACGAGTTCGGATTCGGTGCGATCGCGCTCACCGCCGTCACGTTCGGGCTCGGCGGTCTCGAACTGGTCGCCTCCACGACGTCGGCGGCACGGGTCGACCGGTGGGGCAAGGAGCGCTCGGTCGTCTTCGGCGCCGGGTTGATGGTGCCGATGGGATTGGCGCTCGCTGCGTTCGGCACGTCGTTCGTGCCGGGTGTGCTCGCGCTCGGCGTGTTCATCGCAGCATTCGAGTTCTCGATCGTCTCGTCGCTCTCGATCGGCAGTGAGCTCGTGCCCGGTGCACCTGCGCGAGGGCTGAGCGCGGTCATCGCCGCAGCCACGATGGGCCGGGCTGCGGCAGCGACGCCGGCGACATGGTTGTACGAGCAGCACGGGATCTGGGCGCCGGCCCTCATCGGCGCGGGATTCGCGTCGCTGACGATGCTGTGCATCACCCGCGTGGCGGCGTTGCCGCCGCGTCAGTCGGCCGTTGCGACGCTGCGCCCGCCCGGTGACCACAGCGTGTCGCGGTAAGCGGTCTCGAGATTGGCCTCGATGTCGGCCTCGTCGACGTCGATGGCGAGATGACCCTTGAGGATCGCCGCCGCGCTCGGTCGCTCGTCGGCCGGGAGCCACGAGTCCGGATCCCACGTTCCCGACCGGCGCAGCGCCTTGGCGCAGTGGATCATGCACATCGCCACATCGACGCCGATCGCCAGCTCGGCTCGCCGCCCGTCGATCACCGTCGCATCGAGCACCTCAGGATCGACGGTCACGGTGGCCGTGCCGTTGACGCGCAGTTGCTCGCCGACGCCGGGCACAACGAACCAGAGTGCGACGGTTGGCTGTTCGAGCATGTTGCGGCAGGAGTCGAGACGGTTGTTGCCCGAGAGATCCGCCCATGCGAGGCGATGGTCGTCGAGCACGGCGACGAACCCCGGCGGCCCGCCGCGTGGTGAGGCGTCGGCGCCCCGTGAACCGGCGGTGCACATCACGAACAGAGGTGAGGCGGCGATGAACTGTCGGGCGCCGTCGTCGAGGATCGGTGACTCCTTGCGCTGGACCAGCGCGCTCGGGCTGCGGTAGCGCTGGCGCAGCTGCCCGACGTCGGTGATCGCGTCGCGAAACGGCATGCCTCGATGCTCCCACGTGTCACGCGCCGTGTCAGCATTCGCCGATGTCTGCACGCGACGCCGAACACCACGGTTTCGATCCATCCCGACTCGCCCGCCTCGACAACACGATGGCGTCGTTCGTGGACGCCGGCAAGATCCCAGGGATCCAGCTGCTCGTCAGCCGTCACGGCGAGCTCGTGCACCGTCACCGCTACGGGTTCACGGACGTCGAGGCACAGCGCCCGGTCGAGGAGGACACGCTCTACCGCATCTACTCGATGACGAAGCCGGTCACGAGCGTCGCCCTGATGATGCTGCTGGAGGAGGGCGAGCTGCTGCTCGAGAACCCGGTGAGCCGCTTCATCCCCGAGTTCGCCGAGATGCGCGTGTACGAAGGCGGCAACGCCCGCAACATGCGCACGCGGGCGGCGGCACGGACGATGACGGTGCGCGACGTGCTGACCCACATGTCGGGGCTGACGTACGGGTTTTTCGAGTCGCACCCGGTCGACGCTTTGTACCGGCGCGCACACCTCGGCGAGTTCATCCCTCCCGACCACACGCTGGAAGAGGCGATGTCCCGCCTTGCCGAGATCCCGCTGCTGCACGAACCGGCGACCCGCTGGAACTACTCGATGTCCACCGATGTCGTCGGTCGCATCGTCGAGGTGGTGAGCGGCAAGGGGCTCGACGAGTTCTTCGCCGGGCGGATCTTCGGCCCGCTCGGCATGACCGACACGGCGTTCGCCGCTCCCGAGTCCGAGCTCGCCCGGTGCTCACCGCTCTACATGCCTGACCGGTCCGATTCGCCGAGCGCGATGACGAAGCTGTTCGGACCGGAGACGATGGTGCAGCAGCCGAAGTTCCTGTCCGGCGGCGGCGGTCTCGTCGGCACGGCCGATGACTACCTCGCCTTTGCGCACATGCTGCTCGGCCGTGGCGCGCTCGGTGACACACGCCTGCTCGGCTCGCGCACGGTGGAGGCGATGACGCGCAACCACCTGCCCGGCGGGGCGACGCTCGCCGAGCTCGGCCAGTCGACGTTCAGCGAGGTGTCGGTCGCCGGACACGGGTTCGGCCTCGGGTTCTCGGTCGTCACCGACGCCGCGGCCGCCCAGGTGCTCGGTTCCGCCGGCACGTTCGGTTGGGGCGGCGCGGCGTCGACGAACTTCTGGGTCGATCCAGTGGAGGAGATCTGCTGCGTGTTCATGACCCAGCTGCTCCCGTCCGACAGCTACCCGCTGCGCCCGTTCC
>JALZNU010000381.1 GCA_030857495.1 Actinomycetota bacterium
CGCCGGCCGCATCACGCATCGCCAGCAGCTCGGCGTGCGCCGTGGGGTCGCCGGTCAGCTCGCGCTCGTTGTGTCGCGCGGCGATGACGATGCCGTCGCGTACGACGATTGCGCCCACCGGCACGTCACCATGCCCGACCGCATCGCGCGCCTCCTCGAGCGCGCGGGTCATCAACGCCGTGTCGTCGTCGAGCTCGCTGTGGTCGCCGATCGTCTCGTCGATGCCGACATTCTCGCAGCGAGATCGATCAAGGCACCGGGTGGCGCCGGCGGGGAGCGCGGTAGTAGGACTACCTACCAGACAGTGTCGGCTGGAGCGCCAATGACAGGTCGGGCTGCCGAACTGTATGCTCTGCGCGCGTGACCCCTCAGTCGTTGCGTCGACCGCGACTCCTCGCCCGATCCGCTGCGCTCGTAGTCCTCGGGCTCGTTGCCGCCGGCTGCGGGGGCGGCGGCGGGGGCGACGGGTCCGGCACGCTCACCATCTACTCGGGGCGCCACTACGGCGTCGAGTCCGCATTCACGCAGTATGCGGAGGACACGGGCGTCGACATCGAGTACCTCACGGGCAACGACGCCGAGCTGCGCGAGCGCATCGCAGCAGAGGGCGAGGACGGACCAGCCGACGTCTACCTAACCGTCGACGCCGGCAACCTGTGGGCTGCGGCGCAGGACGACCTGTTCCAGCCCGTCGAGTCCGATGTCCTCGCCGAGTCGATCCCCGAGGAGTACCGCGACGAACAGAACCGCTGGTTCGCGCTCGCGCTGCGAGCCCGCACGATCGTCTACAACCCCGAGCTCATCAACGAGGCCGATGTCGCCACCACGTACGAAGAGCTCGCCGAACCCGAGTGGGACGGTCGGGTGTGCATGCGCAACGCCAGCAACGACTACCAGCAGTCGCTCGTCGCCAGCATGATCGCCGCCAACGGCGACGAGGAGACGCTCGACGTGCTGCGCGGCTGGGCCGAGAACGCCGAGATCTTCGCCAACGACGTGGAGCTGCTCGATGCGATGGCGGCTGGAGCGTGCGAGGTGGGAGTCGTCAACCACTACTACCTCGCCGAGATGCTGGAGGAGGAGCCTGACGCCCCGATCGAGCTGCTGTGGGCCGAGCAGGACAGCCGAGGCGTGCACATCAACATCTCGGGCGGCGGCATCACCCGCTACGCCGACGACGCCGAAGCAGAGGCCGGGAAGGCGTTTCTCGAGTGGCTCGCCACCGACGGCCAGAACACGCTCGTCGCCGACAACCACGAGTACCCGGCCAACTCCACCGTGACGCCAGAGCCGTTGATCCGCGAGCAGTTCGGCGTCGACTTCAAGCGCGACACACTTCGCGCCGACGTGCTCGGCTCGTTCAACGCGCAGGCCGTCGAGCTGATGGACGAAGCCGGCTTCGGCTGAGTCCACCAACCGTGACGTGACGCCCGCCCTCCGCTGGCAGACTTCGGCGTGAGCATCGCGTCGTCATCGCTCGTTCGGCGACGGCGACTCGGACGGCCGAGCTGGGTCGTCGCCTCGGTCGCCGTTGCAGTCGTGGCGGTGATTCCCGTGGCGATGCTCGCAACGAGCGTGCTGGCGCCGAACGGCGAGGTGTGGCGCGAGCAGTGGCGGACACGCCTGCCCGACCAGCTGATCGCCACGGCGACGCTCGTCGTCGGTGTCGGCACCGTCTCGATCCTGCTCGGCACGAGCCTCGCTTGGCTCGTGAGCGCCTACCAGTTCCCCGGCCGGCGAGTGCTCAGCTGGGCGCTCGTCCTGCCACTCGCGATGCCGAGCTACATCCTCGGGTTCGTGACGACCGCCGTGTTCGGCGTCGCCGGCCCGGTTCAGGTGTTCTGGCGCGACCAGTTCGGGCGAGATGCCTGGTTCCCCGAGGTGCGCTCGATGACCGGCGCCATCGTGGCGCTGTCGCTGACGCTCTACCCGTACGTCTACCTGCTGGCCCGAGCGGCGCTGCGGGATCAGGCGGCGAGCGCCTACCAGGTCGCCCGCACGCTCGGCGCGTCGAGTGCCGAGGCCACGCGACGAGTGGTGCTGCCGATGCTGCGCCCGGCGATCGCCGCCGGCGGCGCGGTCGTGGTGATGGAGACGCTCACCGACTTCGGGACCGTGCAGTACTTCAACGTCGAGACGGTGACGGTCGGCGTGTTCCGCATCTGGCGTGGAACGTACGACCGCGACGCGGCGAGCGAGATCGCCACGCTCGTCCTCGTGTTCGCCCTGCTCGCGATCGGACTCGAGCGAGTGGCCAGAGGGCGGGCGCGCTTCGCCGAGTCGGGCGGGCGCGGTGCGGGGTGGACGCCGCGTCGCCTGCGCGGATCGCGGGCGGTCGCCGCCACGGTGGCTGCGACCTTCGTCGTGCTCGTCGCGTTCGTCGCGCCTGCGGTGCGCCTCGCGACCTGGGCGATCGCCGAGCAGCGCAGCGAACGGGGTACGCCGATGCTGGCCAACTTCGCCGAGTACCTCGGCAACAGCCTCATGCTCACCGTGGCCACCGTGTCGGTG
>JALZNU010000382.1 GCA_030857495.1 Actinomycetota bacterium
GCTGTATGTCGCCTGCGAGGATCGCGTCCATCGCGCCGTCCTCGCCGTCGAACACGCGAGCCGGTCCTTCGAACTTCAGCTGGTCCGCGGTCAGGCCGGCGACCTTGACCACCGAGCCCGATGGCGCCAGCGAGCCGCGCAGCACGTTGATACCGCCCTGAGAGTGGATCGGTGCATCCATCGGGTGGACGACGACGCCGTCAGGTCCCGGCGGGTCGATCTCGGCGAGGTTCTCGGCCATCGTGGCGCCGGTGCAGGTGAGCGCGTCGCCGTGCAGCAGCCCCTCGTCGAGCAGCATCTTGAGCACCGTCGGCACCCCGCCGAGACGGTGCAGGTCGGCCATGTGGAACTTGCCGCCCGGCGTCATGTCGGCGACATGGGGCACCCGAGCAGCGACACGGTTGAAGTCGTCGAGCTCGAGCACGACCCCGGCCTCGTTGGCGATGGCGAGCAAGTGCAGCACCGCGTTCGTCGAGCCGCCGAGCGCCGACGTGAGGGCGATGGCATTCTCGAACGCCGGCTTCGTCATGATCATCCGCGGCATGATCCCAGCTTCGATCATCCGCACGACGGCCTCGCCGGCGGCACGGGCGTCACCCTGACGGCTCGGATCGATGGCAGGCGCCGACGCCGAACCGGGGAGGCTCATCCCCAGCGCCTCACCGATGGAACTCATCGTGTTGGCGGTGAACATCCCGGCGCAGGCGCCCTCGCCGGGGCAGGCGTGTCGCTCGATCTCGTCCAGCTCGGCCTCGGTGATGCGCCCGGCGGCGCAGGCGCCGACGGCCTCGAAGACACTGGTGATGTCGAGGGCCCTGCCGTTCAGCTGGCCGGGCATGATCGAGCCGTTGTAGACGAGGAGGCTGGCGAGGTCGAGGCGGGCCGACGCCATCAGCATCGCCGGCATCGACTTGTCGCACCCGGCCATTCCGACGAAGCCGTCGAACCGTTCGGCGTGGACGACGGTCTCCACCGAGTCACAGCTCAGCTCGCGGCTCGCCAGCGAGGCGCGCATGCCCTCGTGGCCCATCGAGATCCCGTCGCTCACGGTGATCACACCGAACTCGAAGGGGTACCCGCCGGCGGCGCGCACGCCGTCTTTGACGTGCTCGGCGAGCACGCGCAGTGTCATGTTGCACGGCGTCACCTCGTTCCACGAGTTGGCGATGCCGATCTGGGGTTTTTCCCAGTCGTCGTCGGTCATCCCAATGGCACGCAGCATCGCTCTCGCCGGCGCCTTCGTGATGCCGTCGGTGACCTCTCTAGAGCGTGGCTTGAGCTCGACTCGTCGTTCCGACTCGGTCATGAAGGCGAGAGTACCGAGTGCTCGCCGACCGTGAAGGGTTGACAAACGCCGGCGGCAGGCGTCTCATCAAGTCATGGGCGAAAACAGGGGCGGGATGTCACGGTCGCGGGCGCGCCGACGGTGACGACGGACAACGACGCGTCGGCGGATGCTGGCGGGATGCCGTTCGACGACGACTTCGACGCAGGCGAACCGTCGGAGCCGGCCGATCGCGGCGACGGCCGGCTGCCGGCGTACGACAGCGGGACGATCCTGCAACAGCGAGGGATCGGCTATCCCTCTGCGAGGCCAGCGGGCATGACCGCACTTCGCGAGTACGTGATGGACCGATGGGGCGGTGCCGACCTGGGCTGCCTCTCGCTCCCGCCGCGACCGATGCGCGGCAGTACGAGCCCGAGCCTGCACAACTGGGGCATGGCGTGGGACTGGCGGTGGGCGAACCCCGGCCCCGGCCGCGCCTCGGCGAACGAGGTCATCGAGTTCTGCGTCGAGCACGCCGGCGATCTCGGAATCCAAGGCGTCCACGACTACGAGCAGTGCCGTTACTGGAAGTCATACGACGGCTGGAACACGGCGACGGCGAGCGCGTCGAGTGGTTTCGGCCAGTCGTGGGCGCAGTGGCTGCACATCGAGCGGACGTGGGCGGCGGCCAACGACGGCCGCCCGTTGACGCAAGCGCTCGCCGAGGCCGGCGTCACCGTGCCGGCCGGCGGGGGCGGCGCGACGTCACAAGGCGGCCCGGGCGACGTCCAGCTGCCGACGCCGACGCTGGAGCTGAACGACAAGGGCGCCAACGTCGCTCGCTTGCAGGATTTCCTGCGGTTCTTCAAGTTCGCCGACTTCACCCGGTCCGACGGTGAGTTCGGCTTGCGCACGCAGGCCGGCGTGAAGAAGGCCCAGCAGGACTTCGCCGGCAGGGGCTGGTACAGCGCGGAGATCGACGGCGAGTACGGCCCCCGTTCGGCCGCCGCCGCCGCCAAGTACCTGGCCGCCGCCGCCTCCGCCGGCGAAGCCGTTTCTGCTTGTCGCAACCGGCCGGATCGGGCCGATTGCGACATGCAGAACGGATCCGACGGCGCGTCAGGTTTCGGGGGGGACGACGACTTCCAGGGTCACCGTCGACGCGCCCCAGCGGGCGACGACTGGTTCGTCGTCGCCGACGTCGCGGGTGACGGCCTTGTCGGCCAGCCGTTCCAGCAGA
>JALZNU010000383.1 GCA_030857495.1 Actinomycetota bacterium
GCGCTGGCCCGCTCGACGGCGGCGTCAACGGACTGTTCACCGAGCACGCCGAGGTTCGGGTCACCGGGATGGCCATAGATTGCCACCAGCCGACGACCCGGGAACAGCTCGTGACCTCCGCCGGGTAACGCATGGCGAGGCTCGGCTGGCACGGTCGGACGCTGCGACGTCGTGGTGGATGTTGTGCTGGTCCGGGTGGCTGGCGTGAGGGAGGTGCTCGTGGAGGTGGCGGCGGCCGTGGACGCCGCAGTGACCAGGCCCGGCCGAGCGATGCTCGACTCGTCAGCACCGTCTCTCGACGAAGCGCACGCCGCTGCCACCACAGATGCTGCAACGACGAGTAAGGGCGGACACGTTCGGCGCACCACGAGTGCGACCGTAGCAACGGACCCCCAGCGGGCCTTGCGATACCGAATACACCTCGTGCGTCAAGGCCGTTGCCAGGCAGGCGCGCTCGCCCTGATCCTTGGTGTCGGAGCTGAACTTGAACTCCGGGTCAAGGAGTCTCGCCTGTCGCGTCCGATGCGCGCTAGACCTGCTCAGAGCCGATTTACGATGCCTTGTGCGGAGCCTGCAACACCCTTGAGAACCCCATCGCCGTGCGGTCCGCCCGAGCAGCACTTCGTCATCGGCCCGGAGGGACCGACCGGCGAGATCTAGGCCGGTCGGCGACGCCTTTTGGATTTGTTCCGAAAAAGGGGACCTCGCCTCCACACATCGACGCCACCGTCGCAGCGCTCGCCGAGGTCGCTCCGAACGACCCGAGACGCTCGAGCCGAAACCGCCCGCCGCTGCGTCGAGGAGTGCGACGCTCGGCTCGCCCGCTATAAGGCGACGCTCGACGCCGGCGGTGACCCGATCGCGCTCGCGCAGTGGATGACCGAGACGAGGGCGAAGCGAGCGATCGCCGAGCGCGACCTCGCCGAGGCGATCCCCGAACCGCCGGTATCCGAGGTCGAGGTCCGAGCGCTCGTCGCCCAGCTCGGCGACATCACCCGCCGACTGGCGCAGCTCCTCGCGGCGGCGAAGTCGAAGCTCTACGACGAGATCGGCGTCAAGGTGTTCTGGACGCCGGGTGCCGACGAGATCAAGCTCACCGTCCGCCCTGGCGTTCCGGACGGGAGTAGTCGTGTCGGAGGGGGGACTTGAACCCCCACGGGATATTCTCCCACCAGCCCCTCAAGCTGGCGCGTCTGCCAATTCCGCCACTCCGACGTGGGGACCGCGACGATACCTGCGGCTAGGTGCGCTGCAACAGGAACGTGAGCGAGATCACGGACATGAACCACGTGAGCGCGAACACGAACGTGATCCGGTTCAGGTTGCGCTCGGCTGCGGTCGATCCGAGTGCTGCGCCGCCGCCGCCGCCGAACATGTCGGAGAGTCCGCCGCCCTTGCCGGAGTGCATCAGCACGCCGGCCACGAGGCCGACGAGCGTCACCACGTTGATGCCCAGCATGATGTACAAGACGACCTCGCGCACGGCCCTCGACCCTACCGTCAGACGACGAGCTTCGTACCGTCACTGCCCTTCACGCTGAGCGTCAAGGGGTTCGCCGCCTCGGCGAAGTGACATGCCGACAACAGGCCAGGCTCGTGCTCGATCAGCTCCGGTTCCTCGTCGGCGCAGATCTCCTGTGCCTTCCAGCAGCGCGTGCGGAACCGGCAGCCGCTGGGTGGCGACACTGGCGACGGGATGTCGCCTTCGAGCACGATCCGCTGGCGCACCTTCTCCTGGTGGGGATCAGGGATCGGCACCGCCGACAGCAGCGCCTGCGTGTACGGATGCGCCGGCCCGGCGTAGATCTTCTCCCGCTCGCCGATCTCGACGATCTTGCCGAGGTACATCACGGCGACCCGGTCGGAGATGTGGCGCACCACCGACAGGTCGTGGGCGATGAACAGATACGCCATGTGGTGCTGGTCCTGCAACCGCTCGAGCAGGTTGATCACACCCGCCTGGACGCTCACGTCGAGCGCCGACACCGGCTCGTCGAGCACGATGAAGTCGGGATCGAGCGCCAACGCACGAGCGATCCCGAGGCGCTGGCGTTGTCCGCCGGAGAACTCGTGCGGATAGCGGTTGCCGTGCTCGGGACGCAGCCCCACATCGCTCAGCAGCTCTCGCACTCGGTCCTTGCGCTCGGACTTGCTCAACCTCTTCTCGTGCACCACGAGACCCTCGCCCACGATGTCGTTGACCGGCATCTTCGGGTTGAGCGACGCGTACGGGTCTTGGAACACGATCTGCATGTCCTTGCGGACGTCACGCATCCCCGAACTGTCGAGCGTCGTCAGCTCGACGCCCTTGAACCGCACCGAGCCCGAGGTCGGGCGGTGCAGCTGCAGCACGGCCCTGCCTGCCGTCGTCTTCCCAGACCCCGACTCCCCCACGAGCCCCAGGGTTTCCCCGCGGCGCAGCGAGAACGAGATGCCCGAGACGGCATGCACCTTGGCGACCGTGCGCTTGACGATCCCGCCGCCGCGGATCGGGAACTCCTTG
>JALZNU010000384.1 GCA_030857495.1 Actinomycetota bacterium
GACCGTCGTCGTGGTTGCCGCCGGGATGTTGCTGACGGTCGGGCCGGTGAACAACGTCGACGACGTCGGAACCAGCGTCGGCACCAGCGTCGACGACGTCGGAACCAGCGTCGGCACCAGCGTCGACGACGTCGGAACCAGCGTCGGCACCAGCGTCGATGACGTCGGCACCAGCGTCGGCACCGCCGACGGCGCCCCCGAACCGGACCCGGAGAACCCGACGAGCGCCACGAGCACCGTCGCCGCGGTGGCGAGCGCAGGCACGGCCTGTCGGGGCACGATCACGGCGCCAGCCTACGGAACGTGCTCCCGCCGTTCGTGGCAGCGCAATTGTCAGCGGCCCTCGAAGCGCGGCGCACGCTTGTCGAGGAACGCCTGCATCGCCTCTGCGGTGTCATTCGTCGAGAAGTTGAGTGCCTGCGCCGCGCCCTCGGCCTCCAGCGCCTCTGCCAGCGACATCCCCGCCGAGTTGTTGAGCATCGCCTTCGTTTGCGCCATCGCGACCGGTGGCCCTGCGGCGAGCCTGGCGGCCCAGTCGGCGACGAACGCGTCGAGCGCACTCGGATCGACGACACGGTTGACGAGCCCGATCCGCTCGGCCTCCGCGGCGTCGATGATGTCGGCGAACAGCGCCAGTTCCTTCGCCCGGTGCAGACCGATACGGCGCGGCAGGCTCCACGTCCCACCGAAGTCGACGCTCAGCCCACGCTTGGAGAAGATCTCGGAGAACCGCGCGGTCGAATCGGCGACCACGAGGTCGCAGGCCAGGGCAAGGTTCATGCCGGCGCCGACGGCCACGCCCGACACTTTGGCGATGGTGGGCTGGGGAAGGTTGGCGACGGCCAGGCAGCAGTCGCCGACCACGTGCATCTTGAACAGGCGGTGCCGTTCGCCCCCGCTCTCGCCCGACAGATCAGCGCCCGAGCAGAACTCGCCACCGGTACCGGTGATCACGACGGCACGATCGTCACCACGATCGGCGATCTCGTGACAGATCGCAGCGAGTGAGCGCCACATCTCCTCGGTGATGGCGTTCTTGCGCCGGGGTCGGTCGAGCGTGATGGTCACCACGCCGTCGCCTTGCCGATCGACGACGATGTCCTGGTCCCTCATGCGGACGACGTTACCGATCAGAAGGCGGCGGAGATGATGTCCAACTGCACGCCCGTGACGGCGGCGACGTCGAAGCGCACGGTCACCCCCGACACTGCGGTGTCGGCGAGCCAGCGCGCGGCGAGGCGGCGCAGGCGCGCCTGCTTCGCCGGTGTCACGGCGGCAGCGGCCGGTCCGTAGCGGTCGCTGCGCCGGGCCTTCACCTCGCAGATCACGACCGTGTCGTCGCGCGCTGCGACGAGGTCGATCTCACCGAGCTCGCACCGCCAGTTGCGGGCGACGATGCGGTACCCGGCGCGCTCGTACGCTCTCGCCACGAGGGCTTCGCCCCACCGTCCCCGCGCGACCGCGGCAAGGTTGTCGTGGTGGTGGTTGTTGTTGCGCCCGACCCGTCCCTGGCCCGCCATGTCCACGTCTCCCCGTGTCCAGCGATCGGGGTGCGCCTCGGGGGCGCACGATCTGGCAGCGCCTGTCGGTGGCGCGAACCTGTTCGGCCTAGAAGTCGCGCTTCTCGCGGATCTTCGCCGCGCGGCCGGTGCGGCCACGGAGGTAGTAGAGCTTCGAGCGGCGCACGTCGCCGCGACGTACGACCTCGATGCGCGCCACCGTGGGTGCGTGCACCGGGAAGGTGCGCTCGACACCGACGCCGTAGCTCAGCTTGCGGACGGTGTAGGTCTCGTGGATGCCGCCGCCCTGACGACCGATGACGTTGCCCTGGAAGATCTGGACTCGCTCCTTGCCGCCCTCCACGACGCGCACGTGCACCTTGACCTCGTCGCCGGGCGAGAACTCGGGGATGTCGTCGCGGAGCGAATCGGTGTCGATGAAGTCGGTGGATTTCATGGCATGAGCCTTCGGTCGGAAAACGTGTCGGAGATCGATCTCGGAGGATCGGGACCGTCGGGGGCCTGTCAAGGATACGGGAGCGGGTCGAACTCTTCCAACAGCGTCTCGTCGTGCGCGGAGAGCCCGCCACGGGCGTCGATGAGATCCGGACGGGCGGCGATCGTGCGGTGCAGCGCCTGGGCGCGTCGCCACCGCGCGATCCGGCGGTGGTCGCCGCCGCGCAGCACGTCGGGCACTGTCCAGCCGCGGAAGTCGGCGGGCCGTGTGAACACGGGCTGTTCGAGGAGCCCGGACTCGCCGAAGCTCTCGTCGAGTGGGCTCTCGGCGTTGCCCATCGCGCCTTCGAGCAGACGCGCGACGGCCTCGATCACGAGGCAGGCACCGACCTCGCCTCCCGACAGCACGACGTCGCCGACGCTGATCTCGCCGTTCACGAGGTGCTGACGGATGCGATCGTCGACGCCTTCGTAGCGCCCGCAGAGCAGGCTGAAACCGTCACCGCGTGACAGTTCGTCGGCCATCTGCTGGTCGAAGCGTCG
>JALZNU010000385.1 GCA_030857495.1 Actinomycetota bacterium
ACCGCGTCGTCGAGCTCGGCTGCACGGCCGTGCTCCCTCACCTGTTCGGGGTCCCCGGTGCGCCCTTCAACGTGGTCAACGCGATGCGCTCGCTCGGGCCGGCGTGCATCTCCAACGAGTTCGCCGTGCTGGCGAAGGGCGAGACGTCCCCCGCGGTGTCGTGGTGCAGGGCGCTCGCCGCCGACGCCCATCGACGCTGCGGCGGACCCGGCGTCGGCGTCGTCGGCATGTGCTTCACGGGCAACTTCGCTCTCGGCATGGCGGCCGACCCCTCGGTGATCGCGCCGGTGCTGTCGCAACCGTCGCTGCCGTTCGCGATCACTCGCTCGCAGCAGCGCGACGTCCATGCCAGCCCCCGCGACCTCGACGCCGTCGTCGCCCGCTTCGACCAGGAACCCGAGCTGTGCGTGCTCGGCCTTCGGTTCACGCACGACCGCACGTGCCCGCCGCAGCGCTTCGAGTCGCTGCGACGCCTGCTCGGCGACCGCTTCGTCGCCGTCGAGATCGACTCCGCCCCCGGCAACCCGCACGGCAACCCACGAATGGCGCACTCCGTGCTCACCGAGCACCTCGTCGACGAGCCCGGTCACCCGACCCGCGATGCCCTCGATCAGGTGCTCGACCTCTTCCGCCGTCGCCTCCTCACCCCCGCCTGACCCACCACCGTCTGGGTGGGATTCGTCCCATCGGCCGCTCTGGGCGGGATCTCTGTCAACTGCTGAAAGAGATGCCGCCCAGACAGGCGTGACTGGTCGCTTCGGCGGGCCAACGGACGACGAGCCCGCCAGAAAGGAGCTGGGGAGAGAGGAATCGAACCCCTAATAACAGAACCAGAATCTGCTGTGTTGCCTATTACACCACTCCCCAATGGGGTTGTCCCATGGGCACTCTCGGGACCCGAGAGCGGGGGCGAGCCTAGCGTCGAACGGCGTCGATCAGAGTCGATCGAACCCGACGATGCGCCCGAGCGCCACGCCGCCGGCCTCGGTGAGGTGGCGCTCGAGCGACTTGCCGCCACGCACGACGCTCGTGGTCGTCGGCGAGACGTAGGCCGTGAGACCGACGTCCTGGGCGACGAGGCGGCTGCGCAGCGCGTGGTACGGGTCGGTGACGATCAGCACGCGATCGGCGCCGCGCTCGCCCAACTCGAGGGCGACGGCCTCGAGCGACTCGACAGTGTTCGACCCGGTCGGGTCCTGCACGATTGCATCGGCCGGCACGCCGCGCTCGACGAGGTAGGCGGCAGATGCCTCCGCCTCGGAGAACCGGTCGCCGGGGCGGCTGCCGCCCGTGGTGATCACGATCGGCGCAACGCCCTGCGGCCACAGCTCGACGACGTGATCGAGGCGGGCAGCGAGCTGCGGTGACGGCGTGCCGTCGTACTGCGCCGCTCCGAGCACGACGATGGCGTCCACGGACCCGGCCTGCGACGTCTGGTCCCCACGTCCCGTCGACCACACCTGGTAGAGCGACACGAGGAAGTAACCGAGCACCAACAGCACCGCGAGTGAGATCGCCAGCACGACGCGACGCAACGGCGACCGGCGCCGGCGTGACACGTGGACCGGGCGGACGAGTCCGACGGGGGTGGCATCGTCGCCGGACGATGGGCGGAGGGCATGACCGGCCGACGTCCTCGGCAGCGCCACCGTGGCGTCGTCATCCATCGGCGGGAACCATCCGTTCCTGCGCCGCGACGAGCCGGCGGCACGTCTCGTCTCGACCGAGCACCTCGAGCGACTCGAACAGCGGCGGACCGACGGTGCGGCCGGTCACGGCTACCCGCACAGGCGCTTGCGCCTTGCCGAGCTTCACGCCGAGCGCCGTACCGATCTCCTCGAGCGTCGTCTTCAGCGTGTCGGCGTCCCATGGGCACTCGCCGTACACCTCGATCGCTCGCTCGAGGATCGGGCGGGCGACGTCGGTCGCCATCGTCTTCGTCCACGACGACTCGTCGACGTCGGGATCGTCGAGAAACAGGAAGTCGACCATCGGGGCCGCATCGGCGAGCGTGACCACGCGGGACTGCACGTGCTCGGCGATCTCGGCGAACCGGTGGAGGTTCCACTCTGTCGGCAGGAACGGGCCGCAGCGCCGCACGAACTCTTCCGGTGAGAGCGCCCGGATGTACTCACCGTTGAACGCCGCGAGCTTCTTCTCGTCGAAGAACGCAGGGGCGTGGTTGACGTCCTCCAGACGGAACTCGGCCTCGATCGTCGACCACGGGACGATCTCGCTCTCCCCCGACGGCGCCCAGCCGAGCGTCATCAGGTAGTTCACCATCGCCTCCGGCAGGTAGCCGGCATCTCGGTACTGCTCGAGCGCGACCTTGTCGCGGCGCTTCGAGAGCTTCTGACGCTTCTCGTTGACGAGCACCGGGACGTGCGCCCACACGGGAGGCGTCCGGCCGACCGCGGTCCACAACATCTGCTGCTTCGGCGTGTTGGAGAGGTGCTCCTCGGCGCGCACGACGTGGGTGATGTCCATCGTCA
>JALZNU010000386.1 GCA_030857495.1 Actinomycetota bacterium
ACGACGGCCGGATGATCGTGGTCGAGATGAACCCACGGGTCTCGCGGTCGAGCGCGTTGGCATCGAAGGCGACCGGCTTCCCGATCGCCAAGATCGCGGCATTGGTGGCGCTCGGCCACTCGCTCGACGAGATCCCCAACGACATCACCACAGAGACCCCGGCGAGCTTCGAGCCGGCGCTCGACTACGTGGTCGTCAAGGTGCCTCGCTTCGCGTTCGAGAAGTTCCCAGCCGCCGACCCGGTCCTCACGACGCACATGAAGAGCGTGGGTGAGGCGATGGCGATCGGCCGCAACTTCACCGAGGCATTGCAGAAGGCGTTGCGGTCACTCGAACAGGCTGACGCCGGTTTCAGCTGGGCGCATGAGCCGGGTGACCGCCGCGACCTGCTCGCCAGGGCAGCCGTTCCACATGACGGTCGGTTGCGGGTGGTCATGGACGCGCTACGCGCCGGTGCCAGCGTTGACGAGGTGTATGCGGCGACAGGCATCGACAGGTGGTTCGTTGACCAGCTGCTGCTGATCGACGAGGTAGCACAGCAGGTCGGCGGCGCGCCGATGCTGACGCCGCAGCTGCTCCGCCGTGCCAAGCGCCACGGTTTCTCCGACGTGCAGCTGGCCGAGCTCACTTCCAGCACAGCAGAGGTGGTGCGCGGTGTCCGGCAGGCGCTCGGCGTCCGCCCGGTCTTCAAGACGGTCGACACCTGCGCGGCCGAGTTCGCCGCCCGGACGCCGTACCACTACTCGACGTACGACGACGAGACCGAGGTCGCCCCGCGGACCCGCCCGGCAGTGATCATCCTTGGCAGTGGGCCCAACCGCATCGGGCAGGGCATCGAGTTCGACTACTCGTGCGTCCATGCCTCGATGGCCTTGTCGGCGGCCGGCTACGAGACCGTCATGGTGAACTGCAACCCCGAGACCGTCTCCACCGACTACGACACGTCCGACCGGCTGTACTTCGAGCCGCTCACCCTGGAGGACGTGCTCGAGGTGGTGGCGGCGGAGGCGGCAGCCGGTCCGGTCGCGGGTGTGCTGGTCCAGCTCGGCGGGCAGACCCCGCTCGGTCTCGCGCATGGGCTGGCGGCGGCCGGTGTGCCGATCGTCGGCACGAGTCCTGACGCGATCGACCTCGCCGAGGACCGCGGGGCGTTCGGTCATGTGCTCGCCAGTGCAGGGCTGCCGGCGCCCAAACATGGGACCGCGACGTCCTTCGACGAGGCGAAGCAGATCACCGACGAGATCGGGTTCCCGGTCCTGGTCAGGCCGTCGTTCGTGCTGGGGGGCCGAGGCATGGAGATCGTGTACGACGACGACACCCTGCACGCATACATCGAGCGCGCCACCGAGATCTCACCGTCACATCCCGTCCTCGTCGACGCGTTCCTCGACGACGCCGTCGAGATCGATGTGGACGCTCTGTTCGACGGCCAGGAGCTGTTCGTGGGCGGCGTGATGGAGCACATCGAGGAGGCCGGCGTGCACTCCGGTGACTCGTCGTGCGTGCTGCCCCCCATCACTCTCGGCGATGAGACCGTCGCGCGCATCCGTGAGTCGACCGAGCTGATCGCCCGCGGCGTCGGCGTCCGTGGGTTGCTCAACATCCAGTTCGCACTGGCCTCCGACGTGCTCTACGTCCTGGAGGCGAACCCCCGCGCGTCGAGAACGGTTCCCTTCGTGTCCAAGGCCACCGGCACGCCGCTCGCGAAGGCCGCGGCACGGGTGATGCTCGGCAGCACGATCGCCGCGCTGCGCACCGAAGGGCTGCTGCCGGTCGACGGGGACGGTGCCAGCCCTGACGGGGTGAGAGGCGTGGCGGTCAAGGAGGCAGTGATGCCGTTCAACCGGTTCCGGACGCTCGACGGGTCAGGCGTCGACACCGTGCTCGGGCCGGAGATGCGGTCGACGGGCGAGGTGATGGGGGTCGACGCAGACTTCGCGACGGCCTTCGCGAAGGGCCAGGCAGCGGCCATCGGTGGTTTGCCGGTGAGCGGGCGCGCCTTCGTCTCCGTGGCCAACCGCGACAAGCGGCACCTCATCTTCCCGGTGAAGCGGCTCGCCGACCTCGGTTTCGAGATCCTGGCCACCGCCGGCACCGCGCAGGTGCTACGCCGAAACGGCGTGGCGGCGACACTCGTGCGCAAGCACTCCGAGGGTGTCGGTCCCGGCGGCGAGCCGACCATCGTCGGCCGCATCCTGGCCGGTGACGTCGACCTCGTCGTCAACACGCCGCACGGAGCCACGTCGGGCGGCTCGCCGCGCTTCGACGGGTACGAGATCCGGACCGCGTCGGTGGCGCGCAACATCCCCTGCATCACCACGGTGCAGGGCCTCGCCGCCGCGGTGCTCGGCATCGAGGCGTTACGCGGCGGCAAGCTCGGCGTACGTTCCTTGCAGTCCTGGGCGAGCGACACGCCACCCGGACCCGACCTCCCCACCGTGCGGGAGGTGACCTCGTGACAAGCCCGACTACGTCGATGCGCGGGCCG
>JALZNU010000387.1 GCA_030857495.1 Actinomycetota bacterium
GGGGCAGCCACTCGAGCCACCGCGGCAGGTACCAGTTGCTGTCGCCTAGCCACACCATCGCGGCGGGCAGCAGCAGCGTGCGGATGACGGTCGCGTCGATGAGCACGGCGAAGCCGAGGCCGAAGCCCCACTGGGACATCTCCGGGATGTCCGAGGCGGCGAAGCCGGAGAAGACCGACACCATGATGATCGCGGCGCCCGTGATGAGGCGTCCGGTGCGGCCGAGCCCCTGGACGACGGCCTCGGCGGTGTCGCCGGTCGCGTCGTAGCTCTCCTTGATCCGGCTGAGCAGGAAGACGTGGTAGTCCATCGACAGGCCGAACAGCAGGGCGAAGGTGATGACCGGCATGTACGGCGAGATGCCCTCGACCTCGGGGAACCCGAGCAGTGCGGAGCCCCATCCCCATTGGTAGGCCGCGACCATGGCGCCGAAGGTCGCGCCCGCGCCGAGCAGGTTCAGCGCGATCGCCTTGAGCGGGATGACGATCGAGCGGAACATCACGAGCAGCAGCAGGAAGCTGGTGCCGAGCACGAACGCGAGCACCATCCACGCGCGGGAGAGCAGCAGGTCGATGCTGTCCATCGAGGTCGCCTGGTCACCGGTGACGTACGCCGTGGCAGCGGTCCCGTCGAGCGCCGCCGGGACGTGCACGTCGCGCAGCCGTTGGATCGCCTCCTCCGCGCGCGGGTCGGCCGGGTCGTAGCGGTCGCCGGTGTCGAGGAACGCGACGTCGCCGCGTCGGTCGATGGTGGTGCCGGTGAAGGCCGGGTCCGCGTCGATGGCCATGGCGAGGGCGACGACCTCGTCCTCGGCGGCCGAGGCGTTCTCCACGGCGACCGTCGTCGACGACTGCCCCCGGCCGAACTCCTCGACGAGCAACGCGCTCGCCCGGTGCGTGATGAAGTCCTCCGGCAGCGACTCCGGCCCCGGCGTGGTGAGGCGGAGCGACGCGAGCGGCGCAGCGCAGATGAGCAGGACGAGGACGCCGGCGACCGTCGCGACGGCGGGCCGCTTGATGACGGCGCGGGCGGCGCGCTGCCAGAAGACCGGCTCGCTCGCGGGGTCGGTGAAGGGGACGCGGCCCTTGTTGACGCGGTGGCCGAGCAGCCGCAGGACCGCCGGCAGCAGGGTCAGCGTCGTGATGACCGACGTGATGGCGACGAAGATGACCGACAGCGCGATGCCGACGTACTCCGTCGTCGGGATGAGCAGCAGGCCGCTCAGCGACAGCATCACCGTGATGCCGGAGAACAGGACCGCGCGGTTGGCGGTGCTGCCGGTGACGGTGACCGCGTCGAGCGGGGTGCGGCCGTGGGCCAGCTCCTCGCGGAAGCGCTGCACGGACACCAGTGAGTAGTCGATGCTCAGCGCGAGTCCGAGCATCGTCGTGAGGATGAGGACGACGTCGCTCAGCTCGAAGGCGCGTCCCACGACCGCGACCATGGCGAGCGCCGACAGCACAGACACGAAGGCGACACCCAGCGGGATGCTCGCCGCGACGAGCGCGCCCAGCACCAGCAGGAGCACGACGAGGGCTGCTGCCACACCGATCATCTCGCCGCGCGCCAGCTGCTCCTGCGCCAGCGCGCTGAACGCCAGCATCCCGGACTCCTCGCCCGAGACCAGCAGCTCGAAGCCCTCGACGTCCAGACCGTCGACCGCCGCGACGAGCGCCTCGACGACGGCGACGTCGGCCGACGTCTCGACCTGCACGAGGGCGGTGCGGCCGGACTCGGCCACGCCCGCGTCGATGGTCGGCGGGGTGACGGTCTCGACCCCTTCGACGGCCTCGACCGTGCGGACGACGTCGCGAACGGCGGCGTCGTACGCCGGGTCGCCGAAGCCCGCCGAGCGCGAGGTGAGGATGACCGTCTCGTCGTACGTCTCGGAGCCGGCGGAGCGGTGGAGGGTGTCGAGCTCGTTGCCCTTGTCGGACCCGGTCGTGATGAGGTTGCGCACCTCCGGCGTGACGACGCCCTCGGCCTGGCCGGCGAGCGGGAGGGCGACGGCGAGGGCAGCGGCCCACAAGCCGAGGGTGAGCCAGGGCCGGCGGGCTGAGGCGCGGGCGAGGCGCCCGGTGAGGCGGTTCTGCATGGGAGCTCCTTGATCGGTGTGGGGCCCACCGTGCCGATCCGGAGGGCGCCGTACCTCGGCCCGAGGGCTCGACCGCCTCCACCCGGAGGTGGAGAGACGCGGGCTGCAAGGTGGAGCCGAGGGCTTCCCTCGGTCCCTACGCTGACCGGCATGACGGCAACGACTGAGGTGGACCCGCTCCACCCGGCGCTGCCGTTGTGGCCGCGGGTGGGGCGCTACGCGTTCGCGATCGGCGTCGGCGCGCTGATGGGGGTGGGCAACGCGGTCGAGCGGCTGGACGGCCCGCTGCCGGAGTCGCAGCAGGGCACGGTGTACGCCGTTCTCGCTCTCGACCTCGTGCTCGGCGTCGTGTCGCTCGCCCTGCTCCCGCTGCGCCGTCGCCACC
>JALZNU010000388.1 GCA_030857495.1 Actinomycetota bacterium
GTCCTGATCGACCCGCGCGGCCGCGTCAAGGTGGCTGACTTCGGGTTGGCACGGGCGATCTCCTCGACCACCACCGCCACCGCCACGGGCGGGGTGCTGATGGGCACCGTCGCCTATCTCGCCCCCGAGCTCGTCACCGAGGGCCGTTCTGACGCCCGGTCCGACGTCTACGCGCTGGGGGTCCTGCTCTACGAGCTGCTGACCGGCGCAAAGCCCCACCACGGTGACAGCCCGATCCAGGTGGCCTACAAGCACGTGCACGAAGACGTGCCGCCACCGTCGCGGCTCGTCGACGGCTTGCCGCCGTACCTCGACGCGTTCGTCGCTCGAGCCACCTCGCGAGAGCGTGACCTGCGGCCCGCAGATGCACACGTCATGCTCCAGCAACTCAAGCGGGTTCGTCATGCCGTGGACCACGGCGTCCTCGACGACCAGGAGCTCACCGACGACCTGACGCCGACGCTCGTCGCGACTCAGCCGTCTCGGGACGAGGTGTTCGACGTCATCGCGTTCGAGTCCGACGAGGCGCCGACCGCGGACCCCGACGAGGTGTTCGACTTCGCGGCGTACGACGACTTCATCCCTGCGCGCACGTCGCCACCTAGCCGCTTCACGGGACCCGACTTCGTACTGCCGACACACGACCGCACGCTGG
The DNA here is from genome assembly GCA_030857495.1 of Actinomycetota bacterium. Lineage (GTDB taxonomy): Bacteria > Actinomycetota > Acidimicrobiia > Acidimicrobiales > Ilumatobacteraceae > JACDHN01. The sequence goes on from JALZNU010000388.1 coordinate 656, forward strand.
TCCTACCCGCCGGACGGCGCGACGGCGCCCGCGACACGGTGGAGTCGCCCGCCGGTGCCGGCCGCGAGGTCGCCTCCGCAGCAGCGCCTGGTGGGGCACCGGATGCAGCGGCTCGTTCGCGCCGCCGCAACAAGGGCGGCTGGATCGCGTTGGTCGTGGTGCTGCTGCTGGCGGCGGGAGCGGCGACCGCAGGCTGGTACTACGGGGTGGGGCGCTACTCCGACACCCCGGACGTCGTCTCCCTGAGCCAGGACGACGCGCGGCAGGAGCTCGCCGACTCCGGGCTGTCACTCGACGTCAGCGCCGCCGCGTACTCCGAGACCCTGCCCCAGGGTCATGTGGTCTCGACCGACCCGGCTCCGGGCACCAGGGTGCTCGACGGCGGCACGGTGGAGGCCGTCGTCTCCAAGGGTCCTGAGCGTCACAGGGTTCCCGAGCTCGCCGGGTTGGGAGAGGCCGCGGCGATCGAGGAGATCGAGGCCAACGCCCTCGCTGCGGCGGATCCGGAGCGTCGGTGGAGCGACGTCGTGGCGAAGGGCGACGTCATCGACTTCCAGCCGTCGGCCGGCACGAAGCTCAAGCGCGACGACCAGGTGCAGCTGGTGATCAGCAGGGGTCCGAGGCCGATCCGGATCGTCGACTACACCGGCGAGCCTGCTGACAACGCCGGGGCCAGGCTGATCGACGCCGGGTTCGAGGTGGATCGCGTCGGGCGCTACGACGACGACGTCGCCAACGGCATCGTGATCGGCCAGCGGCCGGACGACGGCACCGGTCAGTCCCGTGACGCCATCACGCTTGTGGTCAGTCTCGGGCCGCCCCTGGTCGAGGTGCCGAACGTCGACAGCTTCGGGGTCGAGGACGCCAGGCAGACACTGACGGAGGCCGGGTTCGACGTTGAGGTGGAGGAGTACAAGCCCTACTTCGGCCTCGGCTTCGTGGTCGGTCAGACCCCGGACGCGGGCGCGATGGCGCCCCTCGGATCGACTCTCCAGATCACCATCGTCTGACCGTCGGGTCGCCCACCCTGACGTGCCGGGTCGTCGTACATCGCCGGCCGATCACCCGCACAGCGAGCGATCTCCTGGGCCGCCACCGCCCGGCGTCTCGCACGACGCGGCGCGAACGACGCCCGCCGTTTTCACAGTGCCTTCGCGATGGCCGAAGCGGCCCGGTCGGCGTCCTCGGTCGACACGTCGAGGTGCGTTACCGCACGTACGACGCGCGCGCCCACTGCTCCGACCAGGACCCCCTGGTCCCGGCACCGCGCGACCACGCCGGCAGCATCGTCGGTCGAGATCACCACGATGTTCGTCTCGACGGTGGCCGGGTCGACTCCGGCGACCTCGGCGATGAGCTTGGCATGCGCGTGATCGTCGGCGAGCCGCTCGATGTGGTGCTCGACGGCATACAGCCCTGCGGCCGCGAGGATGCCGGCCTGCCGCCAGCCGCCCCCGAGACGCTTACGCCACACCCGTGCCTCCGCCACCTGCTCAGGTGAGCCCAGCATCAACGACCCGACGGGAGCGCCGAGCCCTTTCGACAGGCATACGCCCATGGTGTCGGCCACCGCGGCCAGCTCGCTCAGCCCATGACCCGTGGCGATGTGGGCGTTCCAGATGCGGGCGCCGTCGAGGTGCACCGAGACCTTGCTGCGGTCGGCGAGCAGGCGCAACCCATCGAGGGCCGCTGCAGGTTGGACACGGCCGCCGGCGAAGTTGTGCGTGTTCTCCACCGACACGGCCTTGGTCGCGACGAAGAACGGCCCCATGTCGGGTGCGATCAGCCGTTCGACCGCCTCGAGGTCGGCATACCCGAGCGGA
>JALZNU010000389.1 GCA_030857495.1 Actinomycetota bacterium
TGGGCACGTGGTGCATCGCTGGCGTCAGCTCGTCGTCAACCCGAGGTTGGCGTAGATCTCACGCGTCGCCGTCGAACGGTTGAGCGTGTAGAAGTGCAGCCCGGGTGCACCGGCCGCGAGCAGGGCAGCGCACAGGTCGCTGGCCATCTCCACGCCGGCCGCGCGCACGTCGGCGGGGTCGTCGAGACGGGCGATGCGCTCGGTGACGAACGACGGGACGTCGGCGCCGCTGAGCTCGGCCATCCGCGTCACCTGACGGCCGTTCGTCACCGGCATGATGCCGGGCAGCACCGGCTTGTCGACACCGAGGTCGGCGAGCTCGTCGACCATCTCGATGTAGTGGTGCGCCTCGAAGAAGAACTGCGTGATGGCGAAGTCGGCGCGGCGCAGCTTGGCGGCGAGGCGGAGGCGGTCGGTCTCGCGGTCAGGCGATCGCGGGTGCACCTCTGGATGGGCGGCGACACCGATGGAGAAGTGATTGCGGGTGTCGAGGTCGTCGATCAGGTCGGTGGCGTACGTGTACTCGCTCGGTCGCTGGTCGGCGGGATCCTTCGGCGGGTCGCCGCCGAGGGCGAGGATGTTCTCGATGCCGGCTTCCTGGTACTCGTCGAGCAGCCGGGCGACCTCGGCGCGGGTGTGGCCCTGGCACGTGAGGTGCGCCATCGGGGTGATGCCGGTTTCGCGGCGGACCCAGGTGACGACGTCGCGGGTGCGCTCGCGGGTGCTGCCGCCGGCGCCGTAGGTGACAGACACGAAGCTCGGATCGAGCGGCTCGAGCTCGGCGATGGTGCGCCCGAGCGACAGCTGCGCGCTGTCGTCACGCGGAGGCGAGAACTCGAACGAGACCGTTCGGCCTGTTCGCAGGAGGTCTCCGATGCGCGCCACGAACCCACGAGGTTAGTGCCGGAAGTGCCTTTCGCCCGTGAACACCATGGCGATGCCGTGCTCGTCGGCGGCGGCGACGACGTCGGCGTCTCGCACGCTGCCGCCCGGTTGCACGACGGCGCCGATCCCTGCGGCGGCAGCGACGTCGAGCCCGTCGCGGAACGGGAAGAACGCATCGCTGGCGCACACGCCTCCGTTGGCGCGGTCGCCGGCGCGCTGCGCGGCGATGCGGGCCGAGTCGACGCGGTTCTGCTGGCCGGCACCGATGCCGATCGCTCGGCCGTCGTTGGCGAACACGATCGCGTTGCTGCTCACGGCAGCACACACGGTCCAGGCGAAGCGGAGATCCGCCCACTGCGCCTCGCTGGGGTGCGCGATCGTGACGACGTCCCATTCGTCGACGTCGAGCGAGACCCGATCGAGATGCTGCACGAGCAGCCCACCGTCGACCGATCGCAGGTCGAGCGCCGGCAGTCCGGGCTCCGACGCGGCGAGGAGTCGGAGGTTCTTCTTCTCGGCGAGCACCGCCAGCGCGTCGTCGTCGAACGACGGCGCAACGACGACCTCGGTGAACACTGGTGCCAGGGCCTCGGCGAGCTCCACGGGCACGGGCCGGTTGAGCGCCACGATGCCGCCGAACGCGCTGACGGGATCGCACTCGTGGGCGAGGCGGTATGCGTCGGCGATGGTGCCGGCGACTGCGACACCGCAGGGGTTGGCGTGCTTGACGATGACTGCAGCCGGTTCGTCGAAGCGGTGGACGAGACGCCACGCCGCTTCGGTGTCATAGACGTTGAGGTAGCTGAGCTCCTTGCCACCGAGCTGCGTGGCGTCGTCCCACCAGCTCTGGGCGCCGGCGAAGCGGTAGCGGGCGCCAAGCTGGTGCGGGTTCTCGCCGTAGCGCAACGGCGTCGCCAGCTCGGCGTCGAGTCGCAGCATCGACGGCAGCTCGGTGCCGACGGCGGCGCCGGCAGAGACGGGCGCCGCCTCGACGTCGCCGGCTTCCTCGCCCCCGGCGAACCACTCGGCGACCCCGCGGTCGTACTCAGCGGTCAGCTCGAACGCGCGCCGGGCGAGGCGGCGGCGCGTCTCGGCACGCACCTCACCGCCGGCACGTAGCTCGGCAAGCACGGTGCCGTAGTCGTCGCGGTCGACGAGCACCGTGACCTGGCCGTGGTTCTTCGCCGCCGCCCTGATCATGGCCGGGCCGCCGATGTCGATCAGCTCGATCCCCGGCGCGTCCTGGAAGGGGTAGACGTTCACGACCACGAGGGCGATCGGCTCGATGCCATACTCGGCGAGGTCGGCGCGGTGCGACTCGTTGTCGAGATCGGCGAGAATTCCGCCGTGTACCTTCGGGTGCAGCGTGACGACCCGGTGGCCGAGGATCGGGGCGACACCGGTGAGATCGGCGACGTCGGTGACGTCGATGCCGGCCTCGCGGATCACCCGCGCCGTGCCGCCACTCGACAGCAGATCCCACCCGAGGTTGGCGAGCGCAGCGGCGAACTCGGTGACGCCGGTCTTGTCGTAGACGGAGAGGAGGGCGGTGGGCACGGCGCGCCAGCGTAGATGCACCACCGCACTGGCCC
>JALZNU010000390.1 GCA_030857495.1 Actinomycetota bacterium
GCCTCTACCTCGACATCACCAAACCCCTCGGTGGATGAGCGTGAGCGAATCCGCCGACCGGCGGCGCGACCGCCAGGGAGCCCGACGGCGTTGGGGTGTGGGGGCGCAGCCCCCACTGCGGAGCGGCGGATGATCGAGCGTCGGGCGACTCGGCAGATCCAGGTCGGGTCGGTGGCGGTTGGCGGCGGCGCGCCGATCAGCGTGCAGTCGATGACGATCACGAAGACGGCGGACGTCGAGGGCACGCTCGCCCAGATCTATGCGCTCGCAGGTGCCGGGTGCGACATAGTCCGCTGCACGTGCAACGAGGCCGCGGCCGCGGAGGGCCTCGCCCAGATCGTTCCCCGTTCGCCGGTGCCGATCATCGCCGACATTCACCACCAGTACAAGATGGCGCTCGCCGCACTGGAGGCGGGCGTGCAGGGACTGCGGCTCAACCCGGGCAACATCCGCAAGCCGGACCAGATCAAGGCGGTGGCGAGCGAGGCGCGTGACCGCAACGTGCCGATCCGGATCGGTGTGAACGGTGGTTCGCTCGATCCTGCGCTGTACGAGCGACACGGTGGGCTCACGGCGGAGGCGATGGTCGAGTCGGCGCGCCAGGAGCTGGCGTATTTTGCCGAGGTCGACTTCGATCTCGTCAAGATCTCGGTCAAGGCGTCCAACGTGCCGTTGATGGTGGAGGCGTACCGCCAGCTCGCCGACGTCACCGACGTGCCGTTGCACCTCGGTGTGACTGAGGCAGGGCCACCGCCGGCGGGGCTCGTGAAGGGGACGGCGGGCATCGCCACGTTGCTGCTGGAGGGCATCGGCGACACGATCCGCTACTCGCTCACGGCCGATCCGATCGAGGAGGCCCGTGCCGGTCGACAGCTGCTCGAGGCACTCGGGCTGCGCGAGCGCAAGAACGTCGACCTCATCGCTTGCCCGTCGTGCGGACGCGCCGAGATCGACGTCTACGACGTCGCCAATCGGGCGATGGAGGCGTTCGGCGAACGCCAGCTGCCACTCCAGGTGGCCGTTATGGGCTGCGTCGTCAACGGTCCCGGCGAGGCGCGTGAGGCCGATCTCGGCATCGCCGCCGGCAACAAGCGCGGGCATCTGTTCGTCAAGGGCCGCAACGTCGCCGTCGTTCCCGAGTCAGAGATGGTGGAGTCGCTCGTCGAGTGGGCGGAGTTCATCGCCGAGCACGGTGCCGATGCTGCGATCGCGCGTGTCGACACGGCGCTCGCCGAGCGTGAGGCCGCGAAGGACCGCTCGGCGCTCCTCGCCGCCCAGGGCGACGATGCCAACCACGCCGACGAGAAGATCGTCGAGATCCGCAAGACCGTCTCCTGACCCGCGCCACACCGGATCGTCCCGTCCACGACCGTCTGGGCGGGATCTCTCCCATCGCGCACTCTGGGCGGGATCCGTTCCAACTGCTGGACGCGATCCCGCCCAGAACCGGCGGAGGCACGGCAGCCCGGGGAGTGACCGGCGCCTCGCTCAAGTGGTTGCCGAGGTGACGGCGAACCACTGGCTCGACGCGGGGAGATCAATCGAGTCGCCAGAGGCGACGAAGTGCGCGCTGCCACGCACTGAACGCTCGTTGGACCGCGTACAGATCATCAACGCACCGTCGTCGCCGGGCGGGGAGTATTGGGTTTCGGCGGCGAGCTCGATACGCCAGAGCACGAATGGCGCCTCGTCGGGGGCGTAGCGGTACACGCCAGGCGCCACCTCGGTACCGGTGAGCACCTGATCGACCAGCGGGGTCGGATCGAACACCGTGAGCAGCTCGTCGATGTCGACGTGCTTTGTGGTCAAACCGCCGCGCACGACGTTGTCGCTGGCCGTCATCACCTCGATGCCGACACCGCCGAGGTACGAGTGCAGGGTGCCGGCGCCGAGGAAGATCGCCTCACCGGGCAAGAGCTCGACGAGGTTCAACAGCAGCGTCACGACGACGCTGGGCTCGTTCGGATAGCGGTGGGCGAGACCGGTGGCGAGCACCGCCGGTGGTGCGTCGGAGTAGGAGCAGGCGGCGAGTGTCGGGGCCGGGTCGATGCCACCCCGGTACAGCTGGGCCACCACCTCGCCGATGCCGTCGGCGGCGACCCTATCGGCGAGGTCGTCGGCGCCGACGGCTCGCAGCAGTTCGTCGGTCGACTCCTGCGGGCGCACCCCGCACAGGGCCCGGAAGGGCGTGAGGGCGCAGAGCAACTCCGGCTTCGGGTACGGATCGACATACGCGCCCTGGGCGAAGCCCTCCCGTGCTCGCTCGGCGCTCGGGTGCGCCTGCATCGAGAGCGGCTGGGCAGCGGCGAGCACCTTCATCAGGTGGGGGAGCGGACCGCTGACGTCCGATAATGCGCCGTCACCGACGATCACCGTCGGCGCAGAGGGATGCGTGCCGAGCCACAGCTCGGCCCACGGATTGCCGTCCGCCTCGACGCCCAGCAGCTCTGGGATCGCCGCCGTGT
>JALZNU010000073.1 GCA_030857495.1 Actinomycetota bacterium
GCATCGCGTTGGCGCCGAGCCGTCCCTTGTTGTCGGTGCCGTCGAGCGCGATGAGCAGCTCGTCGAGCCCGCGCTGGTCGAGCGCCTCGAACCCGTCGACGGCCGCGGCGATCTCGTCGTTGACGAAGCCGACGGCGTTGGCGACGCCCCTGCCGCCGAAACGGTTGCCGCCGTCGCGCAGCTCGACCGCCTCGTGCTCGCCCGTGCTCGCGCCGCTCGGCACCGCGGCACGGCCGCTGGCGCCGGTGGCGAGCACGACCTCGACCTCGACGGTGGGATTGCCACGGGAGTCGAGGATCTCCCTGCCGACGACCTCGACGATCTCACTCACGCCGCGACCGTAGCGGCCGTTGCGTGGTTCATCGCAGTGCCTCCAGGGCTCGGTCGACGTCGTCGTCGGTGGTGTACAGGTGGCAGGCGACGCGCAACGATCCGGAGCGGCTCGCCGCCCGGATGCCGGCGGCGGCGAGCTTGCGCTCGGCGTCGTCGACGGACGTCGACACGATCGCGCTGTTCGACGGTTCGAGACCGAGGCCTTCACGGAAGCGGTTGGCGAGGGCTACGTCGTAGGCGTGGATCGCCTCCACACCGACGTCGGCGATCAGCTCGATCGCCGGCGCCGTCCCGAGCCACGCCTGCCACGCGGGGGAGAGGTCGAAGCGCCGTGCCCCGGCGGCGAGGCGCATCTCGCGTCCGTAGTACGAGGAGTGAACGTCCTCGCCGGCGTACCAGCTCGCGCCGAGCGGCGTGATGCGGTCCTGCAGCTCGGGTGCGACGTAGATGAATGCCGTGCCGCGCGGCGAGCAGAGCCACTTGTAGGCCGTGCCGATGAGCACGTCGACGTCGGCGACGTCGACCGGCAGCCAGCCGACAGCCTGCGTGGCGTCGACGGCGAGGAGTGCGCCAGCCTGCCGGGCCGCCGCACCGACCTCGGCGAGATCGCTCACCTCACCCGTCGCCGACTGCACGACGCTGAGCGCGACGACGTCGACGTCGGAGTCGATCCGCCCGACGAACTCGGCGAGCGGGACGGTCTCGACGGTGACGCCGTGCCGTTCGTGGACGAGGTACGGGTAGAGGTTGGACGAGAACTCGATCTCCGGTGCGAGGACGCAGGTCCCTGGCGGGAGCGATGCGGCGACAAGTCCGACGAGCTGCGACACGTGCGATCCGATGCCGACGTCGTCGGGATCGGCACCGATCAGCCCGGCGAACGCCTGCCTGCCGCGCTCAGCGGCGGACCCCCACGATTCCCACGACCCGACCCCGCGCCGCCAGTCGCCGAGGGCGTGCTGCAACTCGTCCCACGCCGGCTGCGGCGGGATCCCGTAGCTCGCCGTGTTGAGCCATCCCGGCTCGGGCGAGAACAGCGCCTGTGCGTCGGCGAGCTTCATGGCTGTTGCTGCTGCTTCGCTCGCGCCCAGAAAGCGTCGAGCGCCTCGGCGTCGAGCCCCTCTCCGAGCGTGAGTCCGTCGGTGGCGGCCATCCGCTCGACGGCCGTGAAGCGGTGCTGGAACTTGCCTGCGGCGCGCCGCAGCGCGACCTCCGAGTCGAGACCGAGGTGGCGGGCGACGTTGACCACGGCGAACAACAGGTCGCCGAGCTCGTCCTCGACGCTGTCGGGATCGTCGGGCTCTGACTCGGTCGCCTGCACGAGTTCGGCGAGCTCCTCGGTGATCTTCGGGATCGCCCCGGACGCGTCCTGCCAGTCGAAACCCACCGTTGACGCGCGGCGCTGCACCTTGTCGGCGTAGGCCAGCGCCGGCAGGCCGGCCGGCACCCCGTCGAACACCGACGAGCGCTGTTTCTCGGCGCGCTTGTTGGTCTCCCAGTTGGCCAGCACCGTCTCGACATCGCTCGCGTCGACATCGCCGAACACGTGCGGATGGCGGGCGACGAGCTTGTCGTGCACGACGGACGTCACGTCGGCCATGTCGAAGCGGCCCTCCTGCTCGGCGATCGTGGCGTGCAACTCCACCTGGTACAGCAGGTCGCCGAGCTCCTCGATCAGCGCGGCATCGGTGGCTGGGTCACCGGGAACGAGGGCGTCGATCGCGTCGACGACCTCGTGGGTCTCCTCGATCAGGTAGCGCCGCAGCGACCGGTGATCCTGCTCGCGGTCCCACGGGCAACGCTCGCGCAGCGTGCGTGCGAGCTCGTGGAAGCGGACGTAGTGCTCGCCGTCCATGTCCTCCCGGGGGCTGCGCCCCCGAACCCCATCGCCGTCCGGCTCCCTGGCGGTCGCTCGTCCGGATGAGCTCGCTCGCTCGGTCATGTCACTCCCCAGGGGGGACGAGGCCCGTGTCGCGCGGGCCGAGTGGCTCGACGCCGACTGCCTCGGGGTCGAAGCGACCGTAGCGAGGGTCGACGTAGACCTCGGCGTCGGCGGCGAGGGCGCTGAAGCGCTCGCCGGCGAACACGCCACCGAGGCCGGAGCGGGCGACCTCGAAGGGCTGGATGTAGATCAGGTAGAACTGCTCGCCGAGCTGCAGCGGTCCTGCCACGCTGCCGATCTCCGTCGTGACCACGGCCTCGGCGAGGTCCGGCGCCGATGACAGCTGCGACAGCGGCTGGCATCCGATGCTCCCGCCGTTCTGCGCCGACTCGTCGGCCGAGTTGGCCCGGGCGAGCTCGGCGAACCCTTCTGGCGTGCCGTCGAAATCCTGCAGCGGAGCCTCCGCGTCCGCTCGCGACGGGGCGGCGATGATGGACAGACAAACGACGCCGCTCGCCTGGGGGCCCTGCTCGTAGCGCCCACGGAACGGCTCCATCTCGGCTGCGGTCGGGTTCTCGATCCACGTGCCGATGACGGCCTGCCGCTCGACGAGGAACTCCCGCTGGGCATCGGTCTCTTCGCCGGTGAGCGCCGCCCGTGCCTGCTCGCGAGCCGCCTCGTCGATGGGGATGTCGTTGGCGGCAAGTTCCTCGGAGACCACGCGCGAGACGATCCACTCGCCGACCTCCGATCGTGCGGCGCCGGCGTCCTCGCGGGCGGCATCCGACGCGGCGTCGTCGAACGCCGACGCCGTCAGCTCGTCGTCGCCGACGCGCGCCACGACCTCGTTGTCGGTGAACGTGCGGCACCCCGACGTCACCGCCGCGACGGCGGCAACGACCACGACAGTGACCACGCGCACAGAGGAACCTCGCCGCTGCCTCACGCCGGCGACCCTACCGGCTGAGGCGTAGCCGGAATCAGCGCCGACAGCAGCGCGACGAGCTGCTCGGCGACGTCACGGCGCGCATCGAGGGGCACGACGAGCTGGCGCTGCTCCTCTTTCACGAGCGCTCGCGGCGCGAGGCGGCGCAGCCGGGCGATGGCGCTCACGGGCAGCGTGATCGGCGACAGGCGCGCCCCTTGCGAGGTGATGCTGACCTCGGTGATCCCGAGACGGTGGCACTCGGCGCGCAGCTGCCCGATGGTGAGCAACGCCTCCGCCGGCTCGGGTGGCGGGCCGTAGCGGTCCTCCCACTCGGCGCGGATGTCGTCCACCTCGGACCCCGTGGTCACCTCGGCGAGGCGGCGGTATGCGGCGAGGCGCAGCTCCTCCTTGGCGACGTACTCGACGGGCAGGTAGGCGTCCGTCGGGACGTCGAGCTTGAGCTCGGCGGGCTCGCGCTGCGGGACGCCCTTCATGTCGGCGACCGCCTCGGTCACCATCTGGGTGTAGAGGTCGTACCCGATCGCGGCGATGTGCCCGGACTGCGACTCTCCGAGCAGGTTGCCGGCACCGCGGATCTCGAGGTCGCGCATCGCGATCTTGAAGCCGCTGCCCAGCTCGGTCGACTCGCCGATCGTGCGCAGACGCTCGTATGCCTCCTCGGAGAGCACCATGTCGCGCGGGTGGAACAGGTAGGCGTACGCACGCTGGCCGCTGCGTCCGACACGACCGCGCAGTTGGTGCATCTGGCCGAGGCCGAGCAGATCGGATCGTTCGACGACGAGCGTGTTGACCGTCGGCATGTCGATGCCCGACTCGATGATCGTCGTGCACACGAGAACATCGAACCGACCCTCCCAGAAGTCGACGACGACCTGTTCCAGCGTTCCTTCGTCCATCTGCCCGTGGGCCACGGCGATGCGGGCCTCGGGCACGAGCTGGCGCAGTCGGGCCGCAGCGTGCTCGATCGAGCGCACCCGGTTGTGCACCCAGAACACCTGCCCCTCACGCAACAGCTCGCGCCGGATTGCCTCGACGCCGACCTGCTCGTCGTACTCGCCGACGTACGTGAGGATTGGCTGGCGGTCGGCCGGCGGCGTCTGCAGCAGAGAGAAGTCGCGGATGCCGACGAGGCTCATCTCGAGCGTGCGGGGGATCGGCGTCGCCGTCAGCGTGAGTACGTCGACGTTGACACGCAGCATCTTCATCGCCTCCTTGTGTTGCACGCCGAACCGCTGCTCCTCGTCGACGACGAGCAGGCCGAGGTCCTTGAAGCGCACGTTGTCCGAGAGGAGACGGTGGGTCCCGATGACGCAGTCGACCTCGCCGGATGCGAGCCCGGCGATGACGTCGCGCGCCTGGGCATCGGTGAGGAAGCGGCTGAGCATCTCGACGCGGATCGGGTAGCCGGCGAAGCGGTCGCCGAACGTGGCCGTGTGCTGGCTGGCGAGCAGCGTCGTCGGGCAGAGCAGGGCAACCTGCTTGCCGTCCTGGATGGCCTTGAACGCCGCCCGGATCGCGACCTCCGTCTTGCCGAACCCGACGTCGCCGCAGATGAGGCGATCCATCGGGTAGGCGCGCTGCATGTCGGCCTTCGTCATCTCGATCGCCGTGCGCTGATCCGGTGTCTCGAGGTACTCGAACGAACTCTCCATCTCGGCCTGCCACGGCGTGTCGAGGGCGAACGGATGGCCCGGCGAGTTGACGCGCTGCTGGTACAGCAGCACGAGCTCCTGGGCGATCTCGCGCACGGCCGACCGCACCCTCGACTTCGCCTTGGCGAAGTCGCCGCCACCGAGGCGGTGCACCGTCGGCGTTTCGCCACCGACGTACTGGCGCAGGCTGTCGATCTGGTCGCTCGGGATGTAGAGCTTGTCGCCGCCCTTGTAGCTGACGAGCAGGTAGTCGCGCTCGACCCCACCGATGGTGCGCTTCACCATCCCCTCGTAGTGGCCGATGCCGTGCTGGTGGTGGACGACGTAGTTGCCCGTCGCGAGGTCCTCGAAGAACGCCGCCGCATCGCGGCGACGCGGCCGTGGCCGGCGGTGGGTGCGGCGGCGCCCTGTGAGGTCGGGCTCGCACAACAGGGCGAGGCCGGCGTTGGGCAACGAGCACCCTCGGTGCAGCGGGGCGACGACGACGCGAGCACCGGGCGCAGCGAGGTCGGCGGCGCTGTTGTCGTCGAGCACGGGGAGGTCGACGCCGTGCTCGGCGAGCAGGTCGGCCAGTCGCTTCGCCGAACCGGCGCCGTCCGCAGCCACGACGACGGCGTACCCGCGGCCGAGCAGATGGACGAGCCGGGCGGCGAGACCGTCGGCGTCCGCGGTGATGGGTCCCCAACCGGTCGCCTCCACGACGGGTGTGGTCGGCGACTCCGGAACCGACGACACGGACCACACCGCTCCCGAGTCGGCGAGCAGCCGATCGGAATGGGCGTGGAGGCGGGGGAACGGTCGCGCGGGGTCGCGTGCCCACGTCGACGCGAGCGCGCTGGCGAGGTCGTCCTCCTCGGCAAGCAGGTCGACGGCGCGGTCACGCATCCGCTTCGGCTCGATCAGCACGACCTTGGCCCCGGATGGCAGGACGTCGGTGAGCAGGAGCTCGGCACCGAGCCACGGCGCCCAGCTCTCCATGCCGTCGAACCATGCCCCCTCCGTGATCCGCTCCCACTGCTCGCGTCCCCACGGTTCCTCGGCGACGAGTGCCTCGGCGCGCGCCCGCACGGCATCGGTCACGATCAGCTCGCGGGCGGGGAAGATGTGTTCGAGGTCGACGTCCTCGACGGAGCGCTGATCATTGACGCTGAATCGGGTGAGACGATCGAGCTCGTCACCCCACAGGTCGAGACGCAGCGGCGACGATGCCGTCGAGGCGAACACGTCGATGATCGCCCCCCGGCGTGCGAACTCCCCGCGGTGCTCGACGAGATCTTCACGGCGGTACCCGAACGCGACCAATCGCTCGGCCAGCTGGTCGGGATCGACGATGCCGCCGCGTCGCACCGTGATCGGTTCGATCGACTCCGTGCCGGGGGCGAGCAGCTGCAGCAACGCCCTTACGCCGGCGAGGATGACGCGCGGGCGCCGCTCGGGCTGCGACAGGCGCCACAGCACGTGCATCCGCTGACCCATCGTCTCGACGTTGGGTGTCACCCGCTCGAACGGGAGCGTCTCCCAGGCGGGGAAGTTCATGACGTCGTCGGGCGCGAGGAACTGCTCGAGGTCGTCGGCGAGCTGTCCGGCCATCGCACCCGTCGGGCAGGCGATCACGAGCGGCGAGTGGGAGGACAGCTGGGCGAGCGTGGCGAACGAGATCGCACGGGCGGTCTCGGGGATCGCGAGGCGTGCCTCTGGGTCGGCGAGGGCGCGCATCAGCGCAGGTTCCCTGCGCATCAGAGACGTCAGTGTTGCGAGGCGCATGCGGTGTCGGTGGCCGGGCGAGTCAGGCGTCGGGGTCGGGCTCGCGCACATTGAACTGGCGCATCGCCGCGTCGACACCGTGCGTGACGATGGTCTCGGCGGCGTCGGCGGCGAGCTCGACGGCAACGTCCAGCAGGGTGCTGTCGCGGCGCGAGAAGCGTGACAGGACGTGGTCGGCGCCGCGTTCCTTGCTCGCTGGTTTGCCGACACCGATACGCACGCGCAGGTAGTCCTGTGTGTGGACGTGCGCCGTGATGCTGCGCAGACCGTTGTGGCCGGCGAGGCCCCCGCCCGCCTTCACCTTCACGGCACCGGGCGGGAGATCGAGCTCGTCGTGGATCACGACGAGCTGCTCGGGCTCGTCGATGCCGTAGCGCCGGGCGAGCTTGCCGACGGCATTGCCCGATTCGTTCATGAACGTGATCGGAAACGCGAGCACCGCACGATGGGTGCCGATCCGGGTCTCGCACGTGAGTGCTTGATCTCGCCCTGCTGTCAGCCGCTCGTTGCGGCGTGCGGCGATCAGCGCGACGGCCGCTTCGCCGACGTTGTGCCGTGTCCCCGCGTACTGCTTGCCCGGGTTGCCGAGCCCGACGATGAGCCAGTCGAACGGCGTGGCGCGCCTCACTCGCTGTCGGATGCGTCCTTGCCGCCATCGCCCTCGGCAGCGTCGGCGCTTCCACCCTCGGCGCCTTCGGCTCCCTCTTCGCCCTCGGCGCCTTCGCCTTCCTCGCCCTCCTCGACCTCTTCGACCTCGTCGGGCTCGGCGTCGGACTCGAGCTCCTCGGCGCGGATGAACAGCACCGTGA
>JALZNU010000074.1 GCA_030857495.1 Actinomycetota bacterium
GGGAGCCGAACGGCGATGGGGTCCGGGGGCGCGCAACCCCCGGAGGAACGATGAACGAGCGCAGCGAGTTCATCCCGGGCGAGCGACCGCCAGGGAGCCGAACGGCGATGGGGTCCGGGGGCGCGCAACCCCCGGAGGAACGATGAACGAGCGCAGCGAGTTCATCCCGGGCGAGCGACCGCCAGGGAGCCGAACGGCGATGGGGTCCGGGGGCGCGCAGCCCCCGAACCGGACGATGAGCGGGGCCGTGGTGTGGGCGCGGCGGAACCTGTTCCGCAACCCACTCGACGCCGTCATCACCGTCGTCGCTGCCGTCGTCGTCGGCTACGTGCTCTTCCGGCTCGGCCGGTTCGTGTTCGTGACCGGGCGCTGGGACATCGTGCGCGACTTTCTCAAACTGTTCCTCGTCGGACGCTACGAGGCGGACGATCTCTGGCGTCCTGCGCTCGCACTCGTCGCTGCCACGGGGTTCGGCGGTCTCGTGGTGGGCACGCTGCGCGCCGGACGCGTCGCACCCATCACGGCAACGGCCGCCGACGCGTCGGCGGTGGCGAACCCCGACAATCCCCTCGCCGCAGGCGACATCGTCGGCGAGTCCGGCGTCGTGACCCTCGACGGCGGCGCCGTCACCGCGGGGGCCGAGCCTGCGCACGGCGAGACGTCGGAGGACACCGATGCGCCACGGCCGTGGTGGCGGTCCGCACTCGGCGTGCTCGATCGACTATGGCCTGTGCTCGGCGCAACGGCGCTGCTGCTCTCGCTGACGACGACGGTCGGCCCCTCTCTGGTTGCCGCCGCCGCAGCGGTGGCGGCAGTTCTCGGCTACGTCGCTGGACGGACCCTGCCAGTGCTCGGCATGAAGATCGTCGCCGGGGCAGGCGCCGTGGCCGGGGCCGGCTACTACGCCTACGTCGATCCGTTCGACTGGCTCCCCGGCAAGTTCCCAGGACCGCGCAGCATCGTGCAGCTGCTGACCATGCTGGGTTGGGTCCTCGCCCTGGCGGCGATCTCACTCGCTGTCGGGTGGCTGGTGTCGCTCGTCGTGCAACGAGTTGGTCGGGTGTCCGAAGCGAGCAGCGCCTCGCTCGCGGCGACGGTGATCGGCGTCGCCGCGACGGCGACGTTCCTCGCCGTCGACCCGCTGGGCGTCGTCCCCGACATCCCATACGTCAGCTTGATCAACATCTGGCTCGGTCTCATCGCCTGCGCCATCGGGCTCGTCCTGCTCGTCACGATGGTCCTCGCCAGGAACCCGACCGGTGCGCTCGCCGCACTCGGCCTCTTCGGCTCGCTGGCGATGCTGATCCTGCTCACGGAGCCGACGGGATGGGACGAGTGGGGCGGGATGATGCTCAACGTCTTCCTCGCCATCGTGTCGATCTCGCTGTGCTTCCCGATCGGCGTGATGCTCGCACTCGGTCGTCGCTCGGAGATGCCGCTCGTGCGTGCGATCTCGACGGGCTACATCGAGCTGTTCCGCGGCGTGCCGCTCTACGTGCTGCTGGTGATGGCCGGCGTGCCTCTCACCCTGTTCATCCCCCGCACCGTCGCGCCCGGCAGCGTCGCCAGGGCGATCATCGTCTTCACGTTGTTCACGGCGGCGTATGTCGCCGAGATCGTGCGTGGCGGGTTGCAGTCGCTGCCACGAGGCCAGACGGAGGCCGGCCAGGCGCTGGGCATGCCGGGACGACGCATCACTGCGATGATCGTGCTGCCGCAGGCGCTGCGCAACGTGATCCCGGCGACGGTCGGTCAGTTCATCAGCCTGTTCAAGGACACGACGCTGGCCGGCAGCGCGCTGTCGTTCATCGATCTGCTCGGCGCCTACGACGTCGCCACGAGCGAGTTCCAGGGCCAGCGCCTGTTCGGCGAGGCGATCTCGTTCGTGATGCTGCTGTTCTGGGTCGGGTCGATCACGATGAGCCGCGAGAGCCAACGCCTCGAACGAAAACTGGGGGTCGGGACGAGATGAGTGACAGGTCCAGCGAGCGCGCCACGAACGCAGACGCGACCAAGGTCGCCGGCACCGGGGAGGTGATGATCGAGCTGCGCGACGTCTGGAAACGGTTCGGCAAGTTCGTCGCGCTGCGCGAGATCGACCTCGCCATCGGACGCCAGGAGGTCGTCGTCGTCATCGGGCCGTCTGGATCGGGCAAGTCGACGATGATCCGCTGCATCAACCGGCTCGAGCAGCACGACCAGGGCGAGATCGTCGTCGACGGCACCCCGCTCACGAACGACCTTCGCAACATCAACGAGGTCCGCCGCGAGACGGGGATGGTGTTCCAGCAGTTCAACCTCTTCCCGCACCTGACGGTGCTGGAGAACATCACGCTTGCGCCGCGCCAGGTGCGGCGAACGCCACGCAAGAAGGCCGACACCGAGGCGATGGAGCTGCTCGAGCAAGTGCGTATCCCCGAGCAGGCGCAGAAGTACCCTGGCCAGCTCTCGGGCGGTCAGCAACAGCGCGTCGCCATCGCCCGAGCCCTGGCGATGAGGCCGAAAGTGATGCTGTTCGATGAGCCGACGTCGGCGCTCGACCCCGAGATGATCAACGAGGTTCTCGACACGATGAAGGACCTCGCCACCGGCGGCATGACGATGATCGTCGTCACCCACGAGATGGGGTTCGCGAAGGAGGTCGCCGACCGCGTCGTGTTCATGGCCGACGCCCAGATCGTGGAGGTCGGCACCCCCGAGCACTTCTTCACGAGCCCCACCGAGGAGCGCACGAAGGTGTTCCTCAGCCAAATTTTGTAGTAGCGGCCGCAGGAAGATCAGCGTCGGCGGCGGGAGCGGCGGCGTGCGACCTTCGCAAGTGGGGCCGTGGCGGGCAGCGCCGCGGACGCCACCGTCGTGCCGTCGACCGAGACCGAGAGCCCGTCGCGGTCGACGTCGTCGGGTTCGTCGGGCGTCTCGGAGATCGTGACGATCTCGTCGGACACCGAGCCCTGGTAGATCTCCTGCAGGGCGAGCATCGCGCCGGCCATCATCGCCCCCGGCGTCCCACCGAGGCGTCGGCCGTGTTCGATCGCACTCTTGCGCCGCGCGAGCCGCGCCGCCTGCCGGGGACCCTCGACGTCGTCCGACTCTGCAGCAGCGGTGTCAAGCTTGTCGGGAACCGGACCGTCGTCCTGACCGTCCATGTCTGCGATGCTAGACGTGAACCACGGACCGTCCTCGCCGTACGCATATGTCAATGCGACGCACACGAACGGTCGATCAGTGCCTCCCCAGCTGGCTGCCAGCCAACTCTCAGCGACGCTTGCTACCGTGCGCGCTGAGCAGCAGGAGGCACCGCCGATGAACCCCCAATCGCCGTACACCGACGACGCCGCCGTGGCGCGCACCTTCGAACAGGTCTTCTTCGAGTTGCGCAAGGTCATCGTCGGACAGACACGACTCCTCGAGCGGCTCCTCGTCGGGCTGCTGTCACGCGGCCACTGCCTGCTCGAGTCCGTGCCCGGCCTCGCCAAGACGCTCGCCGCCGAGACGCTCGCCACCGTGGTCGGCGGCTCGTTCGCCCGTGTGCAGTTCACCCCCGACCTGCTGCCGTCGGACATCATCGGTACCCGGATCTACCGCGGCAGCACCGAGAAGTTCGACGTCGAGCTCGGCCCGGCGTTCGTCAACTTCCTGCTCACCGACGAGATCAATCGCGCGCCGGCGAAAGTGCAGTCGGCGCTGCTGGAGGTGATGGCCGAGCAGCAGGTGACCATCGGTGGTGTCACGTACCCGGTGCCCAAGCCGTTCTTCGTCGTCGCCACGCAGAACCCGATCGAGCAGGAAGGCGTCTACAACATGCCAGAGGCGCAGCGCGACCGCTTCATGATGAAGATCGTCCTGCACCACCCTTCGCAGGTGGAGGAGATGGAGATCCTCGACCGCATGGCCGTGTCCGCCCCCGAGCCGTCGCAGGTCATCGACCTCCACGAGCTCGTCGAGCTGCAGCGCCGGGCCGACGCCGTCTACGTCGACCGCAGCGTGGCCCAGTACGCCGTCGACCTCGTGCAGGCAACGCGCACACCCGAGCAGTACGGGCTCGCCGACCTCGGCCCGTCCGTCGGTCTCGGCTGCAGCCCACGCGCCACGCTCTGCCTGATCCGCGGCGCGAAGGCCATCGCCCTGCTGCGGGCCCGCAACTACACGACGCCCCAAGACGTCTTCGACGTTGCGCCAGAGGTCATGCGCCACCGGCTCATGCTCACCTACGACGCGCTCGCCCAGGACGTCACGGCCGACCAGATCGTCAACCGCATCCTCTCGTCGGTTCCGGCGACGTGGGTCTCACCGAAGCCCAATGACCCCGCAACCGCCGGCCGCTGACGTCAGGGTGACGTGGCCCTCGGGGCCGACGAGCGCGCACGTCGCCGAGATGTTGCGCACGCTCGAGCTCAACATCCTGCGCCGCCTGGACGGCATCCTCCACGGCAACTACCAGGGCCTCACACCGGGCCACGGCAGCGAACCCGGTGAGTCACGCATCTACCAGCCCGGCGACGACGTGCGCCGCATCGACTGGAGTGTCACCGCACGCACGCAGCAGACGCACGTACGAGAGCAGATCGCCGACCGTGACCTCGAGGGGTGGCTGGTCGTCGACACGTCCGCCTCGATGAATTTCGGGACGATCAAGGACGAGAAGGCTTCCGTCGCGCTCGCCGCCGCAGCCTGCGTCGGCTTCCTGACGGCGCGCAACCAGAACAAGCTCGGTGCCGTCGTGGTGGCGGGGCCACAGCTGAAGGTGATCCCGCCCCGTGGCGGCCGAGTGCACGTGCGGGCGATCCTGGCCGCACTCGCGTCGCCGCCGCCCTCGGAGGGGCTCGGCCGCGCCGATCTCGCCGGCGCCATCGATCGCGTCGGCGCGATCAGCAAACGACGCGGGTTCGCCGCCGTGATCTCCGACTTCGCCGGCACGGCGTGGGTCGATTCGCTACGGCGTCTCAGCATGCGCCACGAGCTCCTCGCCGTGACGATCGACGACCCTCGCGAGCTGGATGTGCCGCCGATCGGGCTCGTCGACATGGTCGACCCGGCGACCGGCGCTCGCCACGAGGTGCACATCACGGCAGCGGTGCAACGCCGGTTCGCCGAAGCGAGCGCCGCCTGGCGAGCCGAGCGCACGTCAGCGCTGCGACGCGCAGGCGCCGATCAGATCGAGTTGATGACCGACAGCGACTGGCTGACCGTCATCGCCAAGCACCTGCAACACCGCCGCCGTCACGGCAGCCGCGTCCCGCCCGTCCGAGCCTGACCCGGTCCGAGCCAGAACCCGACCCTCCCCATCTCCCCAACAGCGAGCAGCATGTTCACCAGCGACTTCCTCCACCCCGCCCGACTCTGGCTGTTGCTCGGCGTCGTCGTGCTCGCCATCGCCCACGTCGCCGTGTCGCTCATGCGCAAGCGGGCGACGATCCGCTTCACGCAGGCCGACATGCTGCACACGGTCGCCCCGAAGCGGCCCGGCTGGCGCCGCCACGTCGTTGCCGCGACGCAGCTGCTGGGCGTGTCCGCGGCGGTCGTCGCCGTGGCCCAGCCCGTCAACCGAGAGATCATCCGTCCCGAGACCGAGGGGCGCATCATGGTGCTGTTCGACGTGTCGCTGTCGATGCAGGCAGAAGACGTCAACCCGTCCCGGCTGGCCGCGGCGCGCGATGAGGCGCTCGCCTTCGTCGACTCCGTGCGCGACGACGTCGAGGTCGGGCTCATCTCGTTCAGCGGCATCGTGAGCGTCGAACAGCAACCGACGCTGAACCGCGAGCAGGTGAAGGACAGCATCGAGGACCTCCAGCTCTCCGAGGCGACGGCGATCGGTGACGCCCTCGGTGCCGGCGTCAACGTGCTCACTTCTGCGGTCGACGACGGCGAGCTCGACGGCGAGGGTGGTGAGGGCGACGGATCCGAGTCCGAGAGCTCACCGGGGGTCATCGTGCTGATGTCCGACGGCGAGACGACGGTCGGGCGAGAGACGCTCGAGGGTGGCCAGTTGGCCGAGGATGCCAACATCCCCGTTTTCACGATCGCCTTCGGCACCGAGAACGGCTCGATCACCGACCCCACCAGTGGTCAGTCGATCCCGGTGCCGGTGCAGCCCGAGCCGCTGCGTGAGGTCGCCGAGATGACCGGCGGTCGCTCGTACGAGGCCGGGTCGGAGACCGAGCTGTCCGACGCCTACGACCAGATCGACGAGCTGCTCGAGGAGACGATCGGTGAGGAGGAAGAGGTCGTCACGGAACAGACCTGGAAGTGGTCGCTCACCGCCGCCACCGTGCTCGCCGCCGGCTGGCTCCTCTCACTGCTGCTCCTGCGCACGATCCTCTAATACTGCGGGTTCGTCGGCCGCTTCGACTTGGTCCCGTCAGGTGTCGTGGAGGGCGGCGTTGAGGTTGCCGGAGCGGAAGCCTTCGAGGTCGACGGTGACGTAGCGGTAACCGGCGGCCCGCACGGCGGCAACGATCTCGGCGCGGCGGGCGATCACGGTGTCCAGCTCGTCGAGGCCGACCTCGATGCGCGCCGTGTCGCCATGGTGGTGGCGCACCCGGAGTTGGGTCAGTCCGAGGTCGCGCAGCGCTCGCTCGGCGCGCTCGACCGAGCTCAACACGTTCACCGTCACCTCCGTGCCGTAGGGAACCCTGCTGGCGAGGCACGCGCTCGCCGGGCGGTCCCAGGTCGACAGGCCCATCTGGCGCGAGGCCTGGCGGACGTCGTCCTTCGTGAAACCCGCGTCGACGAGCGGGAACCGGGCTCCACCCTGGGCGGCGGCCGCCTGGCCGGGACGGTGGTCGCCGAGATCGTCGATGTTGACGCCGAGCAGCACGGTCGCCGAGCGGGCGCCGGCGATCGGTTCGACGGCGTCCATCAGGGCCGACTTGCAGTGGAAGCAACGGTCGCCGTCGTTGCGTCGGTACGCGGCACGCTCCATCTCGTCCGTGGCGACCTCGATCCACTCGATGCCCCACTCGCTCGTCAGGCGCCGGCAGTGGTCGCGCTCCGAGGAAGCAAGCGACGGGGACACTGCCGTGACCGCGATCGCATCGTCGCCGAGCACCCTGCGTGCTGCGGCGGCGAGGAACGCCGAGTCGGCGCCCCCGCTGAACGCGACGATGACAGGCCCGATGCGTTCCAGCTCCCGCTCGAGCGCCCGTTGCTTCATCCCGAGCGTCGTCACCTCCCCGACCGTAACCGCACCCGACACGCGTTCTCATCGCGATCTCACGCCACTTCTGGCGTGCGATCGCGATGAGAATCGTCAGTCGGGCAGGAGGGGGACCTCGTGGTGGTCGGCGCGGCCGAGGAGGACGGCGCGGGTCAGGGCCGACTTTCCGAATTTGTCTCGCACTGCATCGAGGGCGTGGTCGAGGTCGTCGCCGCCGTGGC
>JALZNU010000391.1 GCA_030857495.1 Actinomycetota bacterium
TCCAGCGGGACCGAACGTGCTCGCCGTCACTGCATCGGTCAGCCGGGTCAGGTCGCTGCGCACGCCGGGCACCGTCTGGGCCGCCCGTCGTGCGAACTCGCGTGGTGTCACCGATGACGTCGTGGGTGCACCGGCTGCCTTGACGAGCGAGCGCAGCCGCTCGTAGATCGACACGATCGCGACCTCGGGGTCGGCGCCGAGGTGGCGGGCGCGGACGCGACGCAGCACCGACGGCGCAGCGGCGAAGCCGAGCATCAGGAAGAGTGCGATGAGCACGGGTGCGGCGACGCGATTGAGGTCGGGTCCGCCGCCGCGACCACCCGTCGCCACGGCAGGGATGCTGTCGGTGTCCGGATCGCGGATGTCGGGCACCTCGTCGATCGAGCCGGGGGGACCGGGGATCGAGCCAGGAGCCACCGACGTCGGCGCAGGTCCTTCGCCGGGCTCGCCGCCCGTGCCTGGCGGCACCACCTCGCCCGTCTCTTGCTGCGCCTCGACTCCCGTGTACCGCTCGGCACCGGGGATGCCCCTGCCAGGTGTCGGCTCGAAAGGGACCCAGCCGAGCCCGTCGAACCACACCTCTGGCCACGCGTGCGAGTTGCGCCCAGCGACCTTGAACGTGCCCGTCGACTTGTCACGGGTCCCCGCCGTGTAGCCGACCGCGACGCGAGTCGGCAGCCCGACCGATCGTGCCATCGCCGCGAACGTGCCGGCGAACTGCTCGCAGTAGCCGACTCGCTGACGCAGGAAGCTGATGATGGCGTTGTTGCCGCTGCCCTGCTGTACGTCGAGGCTGTACTCGAAGTTGTCGCGGAAGAAGCGCTGGATGGCGAGCGCCTGGCGATACGGCGTCGGCGCTCCGGCCGTGATCGAACGCGCCTGGTCGGCGATGAACGGGTCGAGATCCGACGGCAGCTCCGTGTAGCGGCCGCCTCCCGGCGCGTCGGAGATCGTCGCCGCGTCGAGCTGCTCGGCGGTGAACGTCGGCAGCGCGGACTCCACCGTGATCCGGTCACCCCCGCGCACGCCCTCCTCACCGGGCACGAGCAGCGTCGCATTGTCCTCGCTCCAACGCAGGTCCCGCCCGGACGCCGACAGCGGATCGGCCGCAGCGGGCACGAGCGCGCCGCGGTGCGCGGCGATCACGATCTCCTGGCGGAGCATCGTGCGACCTTCGGTGGCGTTGCCGAGGTCCTCGGCTCCAGTCAGCGACGAGCGGTTGAGCTTCCATCGCGTGCCGTCGAACTCGCCGAGCGAGGCGAGGCGCCAGTACGACTGTCGTTCGGCTCTGACCGAGAACATCTCTTGCGCCGACTGGTTGACGAGCCGAGGGCGGATGTCGACGAGCGGGGACTCGATGCGGGTGATCTCGGGCGGACCGTTGCGGGTGTCGTAGACGGCCTCGCTCCCGGCGCCCGGAAGCACCGGTCCGATGACACCGGCAGTGACCGCAGTGAGGGCGCCCAGCGCAAGCGCCGTCGAGGCGAGCGTTGCCCCCTGCGGACGCTGGCGGCCGATGACGATGCGAGCGGGCCGGTGTTGCATCGCCCGCAGCGCGCTCACGGCAAGGATGCCGGCCAGGATGAGTGCCCCCGTGGTGAGCACCTGGTCACGCCCGTCGCCGAGCGCGCTGACGATGATGAACAGCACGCCACCGGGGACGAGCGCCTCGAAACGTGCCGATGCCCTGAAGGCGAACACGTCGGACAACGCCACCACGACACCGATGCCGAGGACGGCGAGCGTCGTCCATCCGCCTGCATAGATCACGGGTGCGACGGCCTGCGAGAACTGTTCACCGACGAGCGAGAGGTCGCTGTGCAGCACTTCCCACGTGGTCGGTGTGGGGAACCCGAACCGGAACGTGTCCCAGTAGACGACCACCGCACAGGCCCAGGCGACGACGAGGAGCTGGATGACGATGGCGAGCGCGACGTGGACTTGACGCAGCAGGAACCCGGTGACGTGGCCGACGAGCACGACTACGAGCAGATCGCCGAGGAACTCCCACTGCGAGAACACACGGCAGAACCCCACCGCCACAGCGAGCGAGTACAGCGACAGTGCGGCGCCGGCGATGGCACGATCGAGTGTCGCCCGGGAGGTCTCTGCGCTCATGCCGAGACCGCCCTTGCCGAGCCGGCGAGCGACGTCCAACCGTTGACGAAGTGGGCCTCGGTCGGGATGTGCAGATCGAACGGCCCGATGGTCGACGCAGGGTCGCTGAGGAGGGCGATCATCCGCAACGTCGGATCGAGCACGGACTTGACCGAACTGAAGGCTGGCGCCGACCGGTCGCGACCGAGGAACAGGACGAGACCCATTCCGTCGCCGGGATCCCGCTCGACGGTTGCCGTCATTGCCGGCGTGCGCTGCGTGGGCTCGACGATGGCGAGGTACTCCAACGTGCTCACGGCGACGCCTGGGCCGCGGGCGTCGACGGCGTCGGCGA
>JALZNU010000392.1 GCA_030857495.1 Actinomycetota bacterium
GTCTGGGCGGAAATTCTTCCAGCTGCTGGAACGGATCCCGCCCAGACCGCGTGATGGGACGAATCCCGCCCAGACCGTGGTGAGCGCGATTGCGTCGCCACGGGTCAGTTCGGAGCGGTGACGGGGGTGCCGAGGTCGACGCCGCGCTTGACGAAGCCGAGCGCGTTGGTGCCGGCGACGGACGTCAAGGTGCCCACCTCTGCTCCGTCGGCGTCGAGTACGGGATCGCCGGATGCGGCGCCGGGTTCGACGTCGAGGCGGCAGAGCCGGCGTGGCGCCTGCGCGCCACGAGAGTCCATCCGCTCGACGAGCTCCTGGCCCGGATAGCACCCCTTCGTGAAGCTGACTGCCGCCGTGGCGATGCCGAGTTCTGCCGGCAACCGCTCCCCCGGCACGATCTCCGCACCCATCGCCGGCCAGCCGGCGCCGACACGTGCTGCGAGCAGATCTGCTTCCTCGCCGCTGTCCACGTCGCCGGCGTCGGCTGCCTCACCCGACGCGTCGCGGCCGAGCGAGAGCAGAACGCCTCCGAGTCCCCACCAACCGACGACGTTGCCGGCGGACTCGCGTGGCGGCGCGCCGACGTCCGGCGCGTCGCCGTCGGGATCGACGGGGCGCAGATCGCGTACCGCCGTGACCGCCTCGATCATGACGGGCTCGATCGTCGCCTTCACACGGATCATGAACCGCGCAAGGCGTTCGCGCAGCACCTCGCCGAAACCGGCCTCGGTGTCGATCACGAACTCGTCCTCGGTGCGCCGCCACAGACGGGCGAGCACGGTGACGTGCCCGTTCGGCTCGAGCACGAGCGTCCAGCGGCTCCCCCCCACGGCGACATCGCGGACCTCCTGGGCAAGCTGCAAGTGGAGGTAGTTCGCTGCGCCCTCGCCGGCGACGACGAGCCCGTCGCGACGTTCGCTCAGCCAGCGCGTTGACATGGCAACAGTCTGGCGGCGATCGGAGTGCTGCGTGCAAGACTTCGGACGTGGCGCAGATGGACATCGCACAGCTCGCCGATCGTGCCGCCGCCGGTACCGAGTCGCTCGCCCTGATCGGCGCCCGCATCGCGCGCGGCGTCACCGTCGCAGGGCTGCTGGGCGCCGGACTTTGCGTGCTGCTCGCCGTCACCGGTCTCGAAGGGGGCGGGCGGACGGCGGCACTCGTGCTGACGGCGATGGCCGCCGTGTTCGGTGTCGGCGCCCCAGCGCTCGCGTGGTGGCGCCTGCGTAGCGCCCGCGGCCGCTATCAAGCGCTCGCCGGCGAGTTCCGACAGCTCTTCGAAACCGACGAGGTCGCTCGCCGCGAGGTCGTCGACACCGTGGTTCACGGCGAGTCAGCCGATGCCCCGTCGTCGCGCGTCACCCCCCGTGGCGCAGGACAGTTCGGCAGCGTCCGAACACTCTCGCTCGACCGGTTGCGCGGTTTCGTCGCACTCACCGATGCCTTTACGGCGCTCGCACGCTTCCCGGCACTCCTCGTGTTCGCCGCCATCGGCGTGCTCGCCCTCGGCGGCCTGACATTGGTGATTGGCCTCGCAGGTTTGCTCTAACTCGATCTGGACGTCGGAAACCGCGCGATAACGCGTTCTGCGACCTCCAGTTCGGGGTGCGTGGCAGTCAGGCTCGGCGGTTGGCGGTCATCCGCCGGGCGGCGGGGATCGCGGCGAGGAGCGCGGCGGCCTTGTTGTGGCACTCGAGGTCTTCGTCGTCGGGCACGGAGTCGGCGACAATGCCCGCGCCGGCCTGCACAGACGCCCCGCCGGGACCGATGCACATCGTGCGGATCGCGATCGCGGTGTCGAGGTTCCCGCTCCAGTCCAGGTAGCCGACCACACCTGCATATGGCCCGCGACGAGTCGGTTCGAGGTCATCGATGATCTCCATCGCCCGCACCTTCGGCGCGCCGCTGACGGTGCCGGCGGGCATCGTCGCCCGCAGCACGTCGACCACGCTGTGGTCGTCGGTGACGGTGCCCTTCACCTGGGAGGTGAGGTGCATCACGTGGCTGTACCGCTCGAGGGTCATCAGCTCGTCGACATGCACGGAGCCGAACTCGGCGACCCGACCGACGTCGTTGCGGGCGAGGTCGACGAGCATCACGTGCTCGGCCCGCTCCTTCGGGTGCTCGATCAGTTCCGCAGCGAGCGTGCGATCGTGCTCGTCGGTACTCCCCCGCTTGCGCGTCCCGGCGATCGGGCGCGAGACGATGGTCCGGGTCCCGCCGGCGGCGACGACCTTGACCATCGGTTCGGGTGACGAGCCGACGATCGTCAGCTCCGGATCGCGGACGAAGTACATGTACGGACTCGGGTTCACCTGACGCAGCACCCGGTAGAGGTCGAACGGGTCGGCGTCGAGTTCGACGTCGAAGCGCTGGGCGAGCACGACCTGGAAGATGTCGCCGGCGACGATGTGCTCCTTCGCCACCTCGACGGCGCGCTGGTACGACCCGC
>JALZNU010000393.1 GCA_030857495.1 Actinomycetota bacterium
ACGGTGACTGGGACGTGCCGAGCCCAGCGTTGCTCGACCTCGCCCTGCAACTCAGGGCAGCCGGCATCGACGTCGACATCTCGGCGATGATGCGCGACATGCTGCGACGCCGGCTCGGCCGGGTCGTCGACGACAGCGTGCGGATCCTCGTCGAGCGCGCCGGTGCCGGCTTCGCCGGCCGGGCATCGCCCGACGAGCTCGCCACGGCGCTCGGTGCGCTGCGCCCGATCGCTCGCGAGACGGCGAGCCTCATCCTCGCCCAGGAGGTCGACCGCGCCCTTCGCTCACTCGTCGATCGCCGCGCCCCTAGCTGAGGCGTTCGACGATCATGGCCATGCCCTGGCCGCCGCCGACGCACATCGTCTCCAGGCCGTACTGCGCGTCACGCTCCTGCAGGCCGTGGATCAGCGTCGTCATGATGCGGGCGCCCGTCATCCCGAACGGGTGGCCGAGTGCGATGCCGCCACCGTGGACGTTGAGCTTGTCCCACTCGATGCCGATCTCCCTGGCGGACGGGATCACCTGGGCGGCGAACGCCTCGTTGATCTCGAACAGGTCGATGTCAGCGGCGGTCATGCCCGCCCGGTCGAGGGCCTGACGGCTCGCCTCGATCGGTCCGAGCCCCATGATCTCGGGGTTGAGACCGGTGACGCCCGACGAGACGATGCGGGCGAGCGGGGTGACGCCGAGCTCGGCGGCCTTCGCGTCGCTCATCACCATCACGGCTGCCGCGCCGTCGTTGAGCGGACACGCGTTGCCTGCCGTCACCGTGCCGCCGGGGCGGAAAACGGGCTGCAGCGAAGCGAGCTTCTCGATCGTCGTACCGGCCCGTGGACCGTCGTCCTTCGACACCTCGGTGCCGTCGGGCAGCGTGACCGGCGTGATCTCGTCGGCGAAGAAGCCGTTCTCCTGGTTCGCGACGGCACGATCCTGACTGAGCTTGGCGAACTCGTCCATGTCCTCGCGCGACACCTTCTCCGACTCCGCCACGTTCTCGGCCGTCTGGCCCATCGCGATGTAGATGTCGGGCAACCCTTCCGACGGCGCCCATGGCTCCTGACCACCTTCGGCGCGCTCGGCCGTCCGCTTTCCTGACGGCTTGAACACGGGGTTCGGTGCCGTATCGGAGGCCCCGTTGCCGTAGCGGCTGACAGCCTCTACACCGGCGGCGATGAACACGTCGCCCTCGCCCGCCTTGATCGCATGGGCCGCCATGCGGATGGTCTGCAGGCTCGACGAGCAGTAGCGGTTGACGGTCACGCCGGGCACGTTGTCGAGTCCGGCGAGCACGGCGACGACCCTGCCCAGGTTGAACCCGGCCTCGCCAGCCGGCTGCCCGTTACCCATGATCAGGTCTTCGATCTGGTCGGGGCTCACCTGCGGCACCTTGGCGAGCAGAGCCTTGACGATCTGGGCCGACATGTCGTCAGGGCGAAGATCGACGAGCGATCCCTTCCCTGCTCGCCCGATGGGGCTGCGTGCGGTGGCGACGATCACTGCTTCGGGCATCGCGTCACGATACCGCGGGGGTATCGCGCGGTAGCCACTGGCCAGGACCGCCACAAGGTGCGCGGTTCGCCGCCGTCGACGTGCCACACTGCTGGCTCGTGGACACACAACACGGTCAGAAGCTCACGCTCGTCGGATTGCTGGCCCTCGCCGGCTACGAGGTGTACGGCATCGCCAGGGTGATCGGCGCGCTGACGCTCGGCGTCGAGGGCGAAAAGGTGGCGAAGCGTGACCGTCTCTACCAGCTCGAGGCGCTGGCGAACCCTGTGTTCGTCGGGCTCGTGCTGCTCGCCGCGCTCGTCGCCGTCGTCGTCCTATCCCAGATCTCGTTCGATGACGCGCAGGCCAAGCTGCTCCTGATGGCGGCAAAGGTCACGGCTGGTGCCGCCGCGCTCCTCGTCGTGGCGCTGGCCATCTCGCTCGCCACCGACGACCGGTTCGATGATCGCTGGGCGCGTCTCGTCGGCGTGCTCGCCGGCCTGCCTGTGGCCGCCGCCGTGCTGCTGCTGCCCCAGGGCACGACGACGTCCCCGACGCGGACGCGGACGAGCACGCAACCGTCGGCGAGCTCCACGACGGGTGAGCAGGCGACGGCGCAGCAGCCGTTCTCGCCACCGGGCGCTGCGCCCCGGCCGTGACCGGTTCCTGACCGCCGCTCTCAGCGCCCGAGGTCGCCGAGCTGGTAGTGGCGTCGGCAGAGCAGCTCGTAGCGCACCTCGTCGCCGAACAGCGTGGCGTCGGGGTCGTTGGTGTCGCCGACCATCACGACATCGCCCTCGTACACGACCTCGCCGTTGACGACACGGGCGTTGTGCGTCGCCCGCGCACCGCACCAGCAGCGTGCCTCGACCTGCAACGCGACCCGCTCGTCGGCGAGCTCGAGCATCCGCTTCGTGCCGTCGAAGAGCAACCCGCGGAAGTCGGTCAGCAGGCCGAAGG
>JALZNU010000394.1 GCA_030857495.1 Actinomycetota bacterium
GACGCCAGCTTCAAGGCGATGCTGGCCTCGATCCTGCGACCGGAGTGGGACGCCGCCGTGCGGGTCGGCGTCGCCAGCCACAACCTGTTCGACGTGGCCTGGGCGTGGTCGCTGATCGAGCACGACCTCGTACGCCGCGCTCGCGTCGACTTCGAGATGCTGGAGGGAATGGCACCCGCGCAGGCGCGCCAGGTTCACCAGCTCACGACCGACCTGCTGCTCTACGCGCCCGTCGTCGAACGTGACGACATCGACGCCAGCGTCGCCTACCTCTCACGCCGGCTCGACGAGAACACGTCGCCGGAGAACTTTTTGCGGGCGTTGTTCACGCTCCACGTCGGCGACGGGCAGTGGCACGAGCAGGCGCAACGCTTCCGGACCGCTGTGCGGCAATCGGCGACCGTCGACAAGGGCAGCCGCCGGGCAACCATGCCCGAACGAGCGCCGGACTTCAGCAACGAGCCCGACACCGACTTCACCCAGCCGGCGGCGAGGGCGGCCGTGCGAACGGCCGTCGCCTCGGCCTCCCTCGACGATCCGCCAGCCCTCGACGACGTCGCGCTCGTCGGCGACATGGTCGCCACGGCGAACGCCAGTGACTGGTCGAGTCGCCCGGTCGCCGAACGCGCAGCGATCCTCGAACGGGTGGCCACGACACTCGCCACCGGACGCGCCGCCACGCTCGCCGTGATGGCGATCGAGGCCGCAAAGACCGTGAACGAGGGCGACCCCGAGGTGTCGGAGGCCATCGACTTCGCCCGCTACTACGCCCTCCACCACGCCGAGCTCAGCAACCAGCTCGCCGCCGACGGCGTGACGACGAGCGGGCGTGGTCCGGTGCTCGTCGTGTCGCCGTGGAACTTTCCGTACGCGATCCCGCTCGGGGGGGTGTGTGCCGCGCTCGCCGCCGGCAACCCCGTGATCCTCAAGCCGGCCCCCGAGA
The DNA here is from genome assembly GCA_030857495.1 of Actinomycetota bacterium. Classification (GTDB taxonomy): domain Bacteria; phylum Actinomycetota; class Acidimicrobiia; order Acidimicrobiales; family Ilumatobacteraceae; genus JACDHN01. The sequence continues at coordinate 944 of JALZNU010000394.1, forward strand.
CCCGCCGCACCGCATTCTGGCTCGTCCAGCAGTGCTGGCGCGCCGGTGTTCCATCCGACGCGCTCCAGTTCGCCGCACCCGACGACGGTCCGGTCGGCAAGCGCCTCGTCACGCACCCCGATCTCGACACGGTCGTGCTCACGGGTTCCTACGACACGGCGGCGATGTTCCTCGACTGGCAGCCGTCGCTGCGACTGTTCGCCGAGACGAGCGGCAAGAACGCACTCGTCGTGACCGCCGCGGCCGATCACGACGCGGCGATCGCCGATCTCGTGCGGTCGGCGTTCGGTCACGCCGGCCAGAAGTGCTCGGCGGCGAGCCTCGCCATCCTCGAGGCGCCGCTCTACGACGACGAGGTCTTCCTCGCACGGCTGCGGGAGTCCGTCCGCTCGCTCGACGTCGGCGAGGCGACGTCACCGGCGACGATGATGGGTCCGGTCATCCGGCCGCCGGACGGTCCCTTGCAGCGGGCGTTGCACACCCTCGATGCCGGCGAGCGCTGGCTCGTCGAGCCGCAGCAACTCGACGACGAAGGGCGCCTGTGGTCACCGGGTGTGCGCCTCGGTGTCGCCGAAGGTTCGTGGTTCCACCGCACCGAGTGCTTCGGGCCCGCGCTCGGCGTGATGCGCGCCCGCGACCTCGATCACGCCATCGAGCTGCAGAACGCCGTCGACTTCGGGCTCACGGGCGGAATCCACAGCCTCGACCCGCACGAGGTCGACCGCTGGCTCGAGCGCGTCGAGGTCGGCAACGCCTACGTCAACCGCCACATCACGGGCGCCGTCGTGCGTCGTCAGCCGTTCGGCGGGTGGAAGCGATCGGCTGTCGGACCCGGTGCCAAGGCCGGCGGACCCGGGTACACGAGCCTGTTCACCCACTTCGACGGACCGGCATGGACGACCGAGCAGGCGACCGGGTCGTACGCGGCTGCCTGGCGCGACTGGTTCTCGGCGGTGCACGATCCTTCGGCGCTGCGCAGCGAGCGCAATGCCTTGCGCTACCGCCCGCTCGGCCACGTCGTGGTGCGTTACGACGAGACGACGCCCGACGACGACATCGTCCTCGCGCAGCGCGCCGCGGCGACAGCCGGAGCGCGACTCGAGCTCGCCGCCAGGAGCCACCGATCCGACGACCAGCTCGCCGCCACGCTGAAGGAGGAGGGCGAGCGGATCGACAGGCTGCGACTGCTCTGCGACGCCGACGACTCGCTGCTGCGGGCGTGCCACGAACGCCACGTCGCCGTCGACCGCGAGCCGATCAGCCGCCACGGCCGCATCGAGCTCGCCCACTGGGTCGTCGAACAGGCCATCAGCGAGACCGCCCACCGCTACGGACGTCTGCTCGAGTCGACCGGCGTCGACCGCCTCCGCGGGACGCACCGATCACGCGAGCATGGCGAATCGCCGAAGCGGAGCGGAGGCGGTGAGCTCGTCAGGCGAGCGCGATCCGGCTTTGCCGGTCGCCGAGCACAGAAGGATCAGTAGGCGGCGAAGAGGTCGA
>JALZNU010000395.1 GCA_030857495.1 Actinomycetota bacterium
TGGCATCGACGTGATCGACGGGTTCGCCCGCTTCACCTCGCCGACGTCGGTCGACGTGGACGGCCGGCGGATCCGCTCGAGACGGTTCGTCGTGGCCACGGGAGCCCGGCCGGCGATGCCCCCGATCTCCGGTCTCCGAGAGGCGGCGCCATTGACGAACGAGGGCCTGTTCGATGTGTCGGCCCGCCCGGAGTCGATGATCGTGCTCGGTGGCGGAGCTGTCGGCTGCGAGATGGCCCAGGCGTTCGCCCGCCTCGGCACCCGCATCACGCTGATCGAAGCGGACGATCGGATCCTGCCCCGCGAAGAGCTCGAGGCCTCACGAGTCGTCGCCGCGGCGCTCGCTGCGGACGGTGTCGACGTCCGAAGCGCCTCGACGGTGGAACGGGTGAAGCGCGGCAGCGATGGTCGGGTGTGCGTGGACCTCGACGGCTCATCGGTCACCGCCGCCGAGCTCCTCGTCGCGACCGGGCGGACTCCGTCGGGTCACGGGTTCGGACTGGGCGAGATCGGCGTCGAGATCGACCAGCGTGGTGCGGTCGTCGTCGACGACACGATGGCAACCACCGTCGAGGGCATCTGGGCGGTCGGCGACGTCACAGGGGGCATGCAGTTCACCCACGCCGCCGGGCGCATGGGCTGGGTCGCAGCTTCGAACGCGTTGTCCAAGCTGGCGAAGGTCCGCCGGTTCCGCTTCGACGCCGCCACCATCCCGTGGGCCACGTTCACGAGCCCAGAGGTCGGCCGCGTCGGGCTCACCGAGACCGAAGCCGCCGCGGAGCACCCGACCGCACGCGTCGCGCATCTGCCACTCGACCACGTCGATCGCGCCATCGCGGTCGGCGCCGATCGCGGCTTCGTGAAGCTCATCGCCGCGCCGAAGCGCGGATTCGGCCACCTCGGTGGGGGACGACTCGTGGGAGCGACCGTGGTGGCACCCACCGGTGGCGACCTCGTCCACGAGGCCGCGCTCGCCATGCAGACCAACATGTTCGTCGGTCGTCTAGCCCAAACCACCCATGCGTATCCGACGTGGGCACTGGCCATGCAGCAGGCAGCGCTGCAGTTCTTCGGTCGCGCAGCAGGTCTGAGCGCCCGTCCGGTGCGGTCTCAAAGGTCGAGCTGACCGTCGGCGTCGCGGCAACGGAACGGTGCCAGGTAGCCGGGCAGCATGTCATCGAGCGCCGGTGTCATTCGCCGATGATCGCCGAGTCCGGGCGGAACGCCGACCAGGCGAACCAGAACGTGTCGACGTGTGGAACTGCCTCGAGTTTCGTACCGGCGAGCCGTCCTGCGACAGCCTCGCCGAGCAGGTTCCATGTCGAGCCGGTCTGGTCATCGACGAACCCGCCGTGACCGGCGCTGAACGTAAGCGCTTGCCCGCCGGCCCGGGGGATGAACACGCCGGTCGCACCGATGTCGTCACCGCCTGCGACGTCGCTGGCATCGAGCGCCGACGCCGTGCCTGGCTCCCAGAAGAACACGAGCTCCGTGCCGGCCAGGTCGGCGGCGACCACGCGCTCTGCCCGTAGCGTGACGAGGGGGACGCCGAGCGCCTCACCGTCTCGCTCCACGCCGGCGATGCGGGTCATCGCCGTGTACCGGCCGTCGACCTCGCCTTCGAACAGGAACGGTTCGCCGTTGACGTCGTCGTATCCGGGATACGGGTTGCGTCCGTAGTCACGGTCGAAGCCGGTGTCGCGGCTCAAGACGAGACCGTCGGGGTTCGCGTCGCGCCACACCTTCCACGGCACCGTCGCCACCGCGAAGGTGTCGAGCTCGACGCCGGTGAGCTCGCCGACGATGCCCTGCCCAGTGAAGTGGCTCCACAGCGTCTCGGTCTGACGGTCGTACATGACCAACGCCGAGTTCCAGAGCAGGCCGGACGTGCCGAACTCCATGATCCGGTCGTCGATCCGCCGGTCATAGGCAACCGCCGAGTTGCACAGCGGGCAGTACGTCACGGCGACCGGGACGTCGCCGACGGTGTCGTTCACGATCTCGTGCCACATCAGGATCTGCACCGGATAGGCGCGGACGTCGCCATTGATGTCGACGGCGAGAATCGGTTCGTTGTCCGCGAGGAAGTCCACGTCTGCAGCGGGGACGAACGCAGGTTCGTCGATCGAAGGGATCCCGTCGGGCGGGGGACCGCCGCTGCGAATCTCGACCAGGTCCACCAGCGGGGTCGGCGCCCCATCTGCCGATCCGCCCGAAGCGATCTCCAATCCCGACAGCGTCACGTCGTGCGGTGACGGCACCACCTGCGTCACGGTCACCGTCGCGCTGGTCAGTGGCGTCGACGGCGTGTCGACCGAGGCGGAATCGTCACCGGAACTGCAGGCGGTGACGAGCAGCGGGAGCGCCAGTGCCAGGGCCCGCGACCGTCGGCGACGGAGGAACAGCGATGTGACCATGTCAAGGGAACCCGTTGTGCCG
>JALZNU010000075.1 GCA_030857495.1 Actinomycetota bacterium
AAGATCCTGCACGGCCGGCTGGGACAACTCCGAGCGAACATGGAGCGCAACCTGGCGGGCATCGCCGGCGAGCTCGGCGCTCAGGACGCGTCGGCGACCGACCAGCCGAGCTGATCGGCGAGGAACGCCAGCGCGTCGGCCACCTCGGCCGCACGAAGATGCACCGGCTTGCCGACACCGTGGCCGGCGTCGCGCTCCTCCACGAGCAGCACCGGGCGGTCGGACGCCGCCGACGACGTCGCGTGCTGCAGTGCGGCAGTCATCTTGCGGGCGTGGAGCGGATGCACCCGTGAATCCCCCGTCGCACACGTGAGCAGCACCGCTGGGTAGGGCGTGCCGTCGACCACGTGGTGATACGGCGAGTAGGCGCGAAGCCAAGCGAACTCCTCGGCGACATCGGGGTCGCCGTACTCACTCGTCCACAGCTCGGCGATCAGAAAGCGCGAGAAGCGCACCATGTCGAGCAGGGGCACGCCGCACCACACCGCACGGCACAAGGCGGGTCGCTGCGTCAGCGCAGCGCCGACGAGCAGGCCACCGTTGGAACGGCCGACGACGGCCAACCGGTCGGGGCTCGTCATGTCGTGCGCGACGAGCCAGTCCGCCGCGGCGGCGAAGTCGTCGAACACCCGCTGCTTGTGCTCGCGGTTGCCGGCACGGTGCCAGGACTCTCCGTGCTCGATGCCGCCGCGCAGCTGGGCGACGGCGTACAGGCCGCCAGTCGCGCACCATGCCGCGATCTGGGGCGACCATGCGGGACTCTGGGAGATGGCGAAGCCGCCGTACCCGTTGAGGATCGCCGCCGTCGCGTGGTGGGGGCTGATGTCAGCGCGATGGACGAGGAACATGCCGATCTCGGTGCCGTCGAGCGACGGGTAGCTGACGGCGTCGACGACCAAGCCCGAACCGTCGGCATCGGACGTGTCATCGTCCGACCAGGCGTGCCGCACCGTGCCACTTTCAGCGTGGGTGCGCCACACCTCCGGGGGTGACTCGAAGCGATCGACCAGGACGAGTGCCGAACCCGTGTCGCGATCACCGCTGAGGCCGACGACGCTCACCAGCCCATCGTCACCCACGGTGCCGAGCAACTCGCCGGCGACATCACGGCGTTCGACGACGTCGACGCCGCCGGCCGAGGCGACCACCCACATCTCGTCGCCGACGACCCTCGGCACCGACACGACGGCGTCGCGCTCGGCGACGACCGTCTCCCACTCCTGCGGCGAGACGCCGCCGGCGGGGAGCGGCACCTTCACGATCCGACCCGACGACGCGCCGAGCGTGGTCATGCCGAGCAGCGACTGGCCGTCGTGGCCGACGACGAAGTGGCATTCCGACTCGACCCCCTCGATGACGGTCGACCACGTGCCGGACGTGCGGTCGAGCACGTGGACATCGGTGCGCGACCATCCGACCCCGACGTGCACGATCAACCAGCGCCCGTCTGGCGACAGCACGACGTCGGGCCACGCCGCCCGCATCGGCAGCTCGGTCCAGACCTCGGGATCGGCATCAGGCGGGTCGCCGAGGCGGTGGTGGCGCACGATCCTGCCGTACTCGTCGCCGGGTGGGTAGCGCGTGTAGATGAAGCCGCCGCTGTCGGGCTCCCAAGCAACGCTGCACGCCCTCGTGTCGGGGATCTCGTCGGCGTGCACGCTGCCATCAGCGGTCGCGACGACGCGCAGCACGCTGCGCTCCGTGCCCCCGATGCTCGTGCCGAACGCCACGAGGCTCGCGTCGGGTGAGACCTCGAACCAGTCGATCGCCGCCGTCGCGTCGGCGCCGCTGGTCACGTCGACGAGCACCCGTGGCGTGTGGCCGCCATCGAGCGATCGCACGACGAGCACCGACTGGTCGAAGCCCTCCGCTCGCTCCAACGAGACGACCGTGTCGCCTCGCAACGACACCGCTGACACGAGCGGACGGCGCAGCTGCTCGAGCACGCGCGTTCGCCAGCGAGGTCCGTCGGCGAGTTCGGCGAGGACCGTCGCCGAGTGCGCGTTCTGGGCGTCGACCCACGCCGCGACGTCAGGTGCGTCGCTGTTCTCGAGCCAGCGGTAGGGGTCGGCGACGGCGACCCCGTGAATTTCCTCGATGACGTCGCCGCGATCCGTTGGCGGCGGCCCGGACATCAGTGGTGGATCAGCCCCGGCCCAGATTGGGGCGCTTGCCGTGGTTCGCCTTGCTCCGGCGCGTCTGCGCCTTGCGCCTTTTCTTCCGCTTCGACATGAGGGATGAGCCTACGGAGCAGATGCAGAACCGCCACGCGTCCACGTGATCAGGTCGGCGATCGGCAGGGTGTTGATGACGCGCTCGATCGGCACGCCCATCTCGGCGGCACGATCGCACCCGATCGGCTGCCACTCGAGCTGGCCGGTGGCGTGGGCATCGGTGTCGATCGAGAACCAGCACCCGTGGTCGATCGCCTCGGCGAGCAGGGCTCGCGGTGGATCGAGCCGCTCGGGCCGGCAGTTGATCTCGACCGCCGTGTTGAACTGCGTGCAGGCGGCGAACACGTAGTCGGCGTCGAACGTCGACGGCGGCCGATGACCGACCTTGCGACCCGTGCAGTGACCGAGGATGTCGACGTGCGGTGAGGCGACAGCGAGCACCATCCGCTCGGTCATCTGCTGACGCTCCATCCGCAGCTTCGAGTGGACGCTGGCGACGACGACGTCGAGGCGTTCGAGCAAGTCGTCGTCGAGATCCAGTGCACCGTCCTCGAGGATGTCGACCTCCATGCCGTGGAGGATGTGGAACTCGTCACCGTCGTCCTCGAACCCGGCGTTGAGCTCGGCGACGGCATCCATCTGCGCCAACAGGCGATCACGGTTGAGGCCGTGAGCGATGGTGAGGCGGGCGGAGTGATCGGTGAGCACCATGTACTCGTGGCCGAGCGACATCGCCGTCGCAGCCATCGCCTCGATCTCGGCGCCGCCGTCGCTCCACGTGGAGTGGAGGTGGCAGTCGCCCCGGAGTGCCGCGCGGTAGGCCGATCCTGCCTCGCTGATCGGCACCTGCGACGACTCCTCGAGCTCGACGAGGTACGACGGGACGTCGCCGGCGAGTGCCTCGGTGATGACCCCCGCCGTGGCCTCGCCGATCCCGTCGAGATCGGTGAGCGTCCCCGCACGTGCCCGCTCGGCCAGCTCCTCAGCCGGGATCTCGGCGATCACGTCGCGGGCTCGCCCAAAAGCCTTCGTCTTGAACCCCCCGACGTGCGCACGGTCGAGGCAGTGCACCACCCGGTCGAGTGCGGCGGTCGGCGTCATCGTCACGCAAGGGTACCGAACGGCATCGGGCGTTAGCGTGCCGCCCATGGCCGCCGCGACGACTGACGTCGTCAACTTCATCCTCGACGATCATCGGCGTTTCGAAGCGCTCTTCGCAGAGCTGCGCGACACCACGTCCGATCGTGCCGCCGTGCGCGCCGAGCTCGCCGATCTCCTCGTCGCCCACGCAGAAGCCGAGGAGGAGGCCGTCTACCCGCAACTCGAGGCGAAGAACGCCAGCACGAAGCACGACGTCGCCCACGGCGAGCGCGAGCACAGTCACGGCAATGCCGCGCTGCTGGTGCTGCTCGAGATCGAGGACTCGTCGAGCGACGAGTTCGAGGACGCGCTCGAAGCCCTGTTCGAGGCGATCACCCATCACGTGAACGAGGAGGAGCTCACGCTCCTCAACGACGCCCGCACGTCGCTTCGGGCACGCGACCGCGCCACGATCGGCCGTGCCTTCGCCGCCGCAAGGAAGCGCCGGCTGAAAGCCCACCCCGGTGCCGTCGAACACGTCCGCGAGATCCAGAACCGTGCCGGACTCGGCAAGCTGGACATCGCGTCGCTGCGCTTCCTCGCCGCTGCTCGAGACATCGAAGGGCGATCGACGATGACGAAGCAGCAGCTGCTGCAGACGCTCGCCGGCTGAGGCGATGGAACGATTCGGGCTCGTCGGCCTGCCGAACGCCGGGAAATCGTCGCTCTACAACGCGCTGACGGGCGGCGGGGCGCTGGCCGCGCCCTACGCCTTCGCCACACGCGATCCCAACATCGGCGTCGCCCGCGTGCCCGACGAGCGGCTCGACCGCCTCGCAGAGATGTCCGCCAGTCGCAACATCGTCCACACGGCCGTCCAGGTGGTCGACATCGGCGGACTCGTGGAGGGGGCGAGCAAGGGTGAGGGACTCGGCAACCGCTTCCTCGCCAACATCCGTGAGGTCGACGCCGTGATGTTCGTCCTGCGGGCGTTCGGCGACAGCGACGTGCCGGGTCCCACCGATCCGCTCGACCACCTCCGCGTCCTCGAGCTGGAGCTGGCGCTCGCCGACCTCGAGACAGTGGAGGCGCGGGTCACGAGGGCTCAGAAGGCAGCGCGACTCGATCGCAGCGTCGTCGCCGAGGCAGAGGCGCTGACCGTGGCGCACGCCGCCCTGTCGGCGGGAACGCCGCTCTACCGAGCCGCCCTCGACGGCGAGACGCAGCTGGCGCTCGCACCGCATTACCTCCTCACGAACCGGCGGGTGCTCGCCGTCGTCAACGTCGGCGAGGGCGACCTCGACCGCATCCCCGAGTTCGAAGCACTCGTCGCCGCCGAGCTCAACGACGCCGGCGACGAGGTCGAGGTCATCGGGATGTGCGTCCAGCTCGAGGCGGAGGCGGCGACGATCGAGGACCCTGCCGAGCGCGCCGAGATGCTCGAAGGGCTCGGCCTCGGCGAAGGCGCGCTGTTCCGCACCGTGCGCAGCGCATATCACCTGCTCGGTCTGCGCACGTTCCTCACCACGGGCGAGAAGGAATCGCGGGCGTGGACGTTCGTCGCCGGTTCGACGGCGCCCGTCTGCGCCGGGCGGATCCACACGGACTTCCAGCGCGGCTTCATCAAGGCGGAGGTCATCGACTGGCAGGAGCTGCTGCGCCTCGGTTCGTGGTCGAAGGCGCGTGATGTCGGCAAGCTGCGTGTCGAGGGCAAGGACTACATCGTCGCCGACGGCGACGTGATGGAGTTCCGCTTCAACGTGTAGAGCTGGTCACGAACCGCCGGGTTGGAGGTCGAGCGGATCGACGCCACACGTCTCGAACACGTCCATCAGCTGGGTCATGTCCGGCTGCTCGCCGCCGCTCTCCATGCCGAGATCGATCGCTTCGTCGATGACGCAGTCGGCCTGGTCCTCCGTGAGGCCGGCCTGGATCAGCTGGTCTCGCGCCTCGGCGAGTGGGTCGTCTCCATCCGTGGTGACATCCGTGCTGACGTCGGGGATCGTGACATCGGGGATCGTGACGTCGGTGTCGACGGACACGGTCACGTCCGTCTCGTCGCCGCCCGTGTCGTCGGTGCCGGTGTCATCGCCGCCGCCCGTGTCGTCCGTTCCGGTGTCGTCGGTCTGCTCGGTGCCGTCCGTCGCTGCCTCGTCGTCGTCACCGCTCAGCAGCAGGAAGGCGCCGATGCCGCCGCCGACGATCACGACTGCAGCGATGATCCACGCCCACGCCGGCATGCCGCCACTGCCCGGCTGCTGGGGGCCCTGCCCGCCGCCGTAGTAGCCGCCCGGTCCACCGGGACCCTGTGGCGGAGGACCGCCGGGACCGGGCTGCGGTCCAGGGAACTGCCCGCCTCCCGCTGCCGGGTACTGCTGCGTCGGGGGGAACTGCTGACCGCCCTGTGGACCGAAACCGCCTGGCGGCGGAGGGGGGACGTTGCTCATGGCGATCCTTTTTGCTGAGTTGGCGATGCCGGCCCGAATCGTACCGGACGCCTTGTCGCTGCTGAGTGCACCACGAGCACTCGCCCCCCGCCGCAACTGTCCGTCTCGCGCTGGCGCCGTCATCGGCCAACATGGCGTCGATGCCCCTCGTTGGCGCGCTCAAGCGGATCTCGGTCGCCGGCAGCGGCAACACCGACGTCGTGCGGTTCGCCTGGGCGCACGGCCTCGCAGCAGCCGGCGACGCGATGGTCACGGTCTCGCTCGCCGGATCGCTGCTGTTCGCTGTCAGCCCCGACGCCTCTCGGCGCCAGGTGCTGATCTACCTCGCCCTCGCGCTCGTCCCGTTCATCGTCATCGCCCCGCTCGTCGGCCCGGCCATCGATCGCTTCTCGACGAGCCACCGGCTGCTGGCGACCGCGTGCTTCGCCATGCGAGCCGCAACTGCCGCCGCGCTCGGCTTCTTCCTGTTCGATCTCGCGCTCTACCCACTCGCGCTCGCCGCGCTCGTGCTCAACAAGGTCTCCGGGGTGATCAAACAGGCAATCGTGCCGACGCTCGTCGACGACACCGAGCAGCTCGTCGCGGTCAACAGCTACCTCGCACGCGTCTCGACCCTCGCCGGGGCCGCGGGCGGGGCGGTGGGGACGAGCCTCCTCGTCGCCACGAGGGACTGGGCGGCGCTCATCCCTGCCTCGATCCTGTTCGCCGCCGCCGCATTGGCGATGCGTGGCGTGCCCGATGCGGTGCCCGACGACCAACAGGCGAGTGAGCTGATCGCCTACCACGAGCTGCACACACCCACCATCCAGGCGACGAGCAACGCCTTCGCCGCGCTGCGCGGCGCCGTCGGGTTCTTCGTCTTCGGACTCGCGTTCGCACTCCGCCGCGAGAGTGCACCGGCATGGATGTACGGCGTGGCCGTGGCTGCGTTCGGCGCAGCGACGTTCGTCGCCAACGTCGTGTCGCCGTGGCTGCGGCGACATCGAGCCGAGACACAACTCATGACGGATTCGCTCTTCGCCCTCTTCATCTGCGCCGTGTTCGCCGCGATCGGTCCGTCGAGCGTCGTGACGCTCGTGGTGGCGGGGATCCTCGGACTCTCGGCCGGCATCGGTCGCCAGGCATTCGACTCACTCGTGCAGCGCAGCGCGCCACTGGCGTTGCGTGGCAGGGCGTTTGCCAGGTTCGAGACGAGGTTCCAGCTCGCGTGGGCCGTCGGAGGCGCAGTGGCGACGGCATTGGCGACGTCGATCCAGACGAGCATGGCAGTCATGTCAGCCGTGCTCGCCCCGGCGATCGTGCTGTACCTGCGCGCCATCGTCGAGGCGGGGCGCTTCTCGTCGCAAGATCGCGACGACGCCCCGAGTCGGGCGCAACGCCACCTCGTGCTGGCGATCGAACTCGTCGAGTCCGGCCGCCACGCTTCCGCCGCCGTGGAGGTGTCCGCCGGCATCGACGCGCTGATCGTCGACGACGACAGCCTGGCGCATCCGGCGATGGTTGCGAGAGCTCGGGAACTGCGCGCTGCCGCGCTCGACGGCGGCCATGAAAACGTCGACAGCGGCGCGCTGCGATCGCTCGTCGCCGACCTTTCCGGCG
>JALZNU010000396.1 GCA_030857495.1 Actinomycetota bacterium
CCACGACGCGACGTCCGGTGCACGTCGCACTCGGCACGTCGAGTGACGTCGTCGCTCGCTGGCACGGCCGCACCCGTCGCGGTGCCGCCGACGCGCTGGCACGCGGCGTCGGCGAGGTCAGGACGCTGCTCGATGGCGGGCGGGTGTCCGGGTTCCGGCTACGCGAGCCGCCACCGGCGACGACGATCACCGTTGCGGCGTTCGGCCCGAGAGCGGTGGCCGCCGCCGCCAATGCCGATCGCATGGTGCTCAACATGGTGACGCTCGAGGCGGCCGCGCAGCTCGCGCCGCGACATCCCAACACCGCCGCCTGGCTGGCGGTCGCCGTCGATCCCGACGAGGCCGAGATCCGTCGTCTCGCCGGCGGGTACGTGCCCTACCTCGCCGCGCCGGGCTATGGGGAGATGTTTGCCGCCGCTGGTTTCGGCGAGCTGGTCACCTTCGCCAGGGAGCGACCGTCACCGAAGGAGCTCGTCGCGCGGGTGCCCGACGAGCTCGTCGCCGCCGTCGCTCTTGTCGGCGACGAAGCGTCGGTGCGTGCCCGCATCGACGCCTATCACGCCGCCGGTGTACGAGAGATCGGGCTCGTGCTGCCGCCCGTCGACACGGCCGTGGGGCGGCGGACGATCGAAGCGCTGGCGCCCGCCTCGCACCCGTGAGGCCGACCCACCAGCTTCAGCTCATCCGGCCTCGGCGATGACGTCGGCGAGCCTCCCGTCGGCGATCTTCGCAAGCTCGTCCGGGGGTGGCGGATCGCTGCCGTCGTCGGGGGGCGCCTCGGTGCCGATCATCTCGAACTCCGTGACGACCACGGTCGAGGTGATGCCATCACGTTCCCAGATCACCAGGGTCGACGTCGCCTCGACGTCGAACGGCTCGGTGATCTCGGTCTCGTATTCGAGGACTCGCGAGGGCGAATCAATGCCATCCACCGGGTCGCCGAGATCGAAACGGATCGTGCCGGACGATTCTCCGTCGTCGTAGTTGACCTCCGGGCACGCCTCGACGAACTCGTCGATCAGCTCGATTGGCGGCATCCCCTCGTTGGGCAGCGAGATCTCGTGCTGCACGCTGATGCGTTCTCCCTCCGTCCCCAACTCGCGGCCGACGTCCGGGTCCTGGTCTTCCAGCTCGGAGAACTGCTCGTAGAAGTCCGTGCACTCCTCGCTGGCCTCGATGTCGTCGGCGGTCATCGGGGAGTCGTCGTCTTCGTCCGGCGGCTCCTCGGTGAAGCCCTCCCCGACGTCGTCCGTCGTCAAAAGGGCCGACTCCAGTTGGGACTCGCTGAGATCGGGCGGTGTCGAGTCGTCGTCACGGGACACGAGCACGAACACGACGCCGGCGGCGACGAGCGCCACGACGGCGAGTACCGCCACGATCCACGGCGTCCTCGACCGCTTCGGCGAACTGGGCGGCGCGCCACTCTGGGGCCACTGCCCAGGTTGTGGGGGCGCGGTGTGCGGTGGCGGGAACCCGCCAGGCGGTGGCGGCGGGACGTTGCTCACAGCGGCACGGTACTTCGGCGCACGCGTCTCGTCGTTCGGGCAGGGTCGAACCTTCAGGACGTCGATTCGATGTCGAGCCCGATGTCGAGCACACGGGCACTGTGGGTCAGCTCGCCGACGGCGATGAAGTCGACACCCGTGCGGCCGACCTGCGTCGCGAGCTCGAGCGTCAGCCCACCGCTCGCCTCGAGTCGAACCTCGGGAGCGGAGGCGTCCCGGTAGGCGACGGCGGCCGCCATCCCGGCGATGTCGAAGTTGTCGAGCAACACCTCGTCGGCGCCGACGTCGATGGCTACGGCGAGCCCGTCGAGCGAGTCGACCTCGATCTCCACGGGGATCGTCGACTCGAGGTCCTTGACGAGCCGGTACGCCTCGGCGACGCCGCCGGCGGCAAGCACATGGTTGTCCTTGACGAGGGCCATGTCGGAGAGGCCGATGCGATGGTTGACGCCGCCGCCGCAGCGCACGGCGTACTTCTCGAGGGTGCGCAGCCCCGGCGTCGTCTTTCGAGTGTCGCGCACCCGAGCACGCGTACCGGCAAGCGCCTCGACCCACCGTGCGGTGAGCGTGGCGACACCCGAGAGGTGGCAGAGCAAGTTGAGCGCCGTCCGTTCCGCCGTGAGCAGCGAGCGCGTCGGGGCGGTGACCCTCGCCAGCGTCTGCCCCGGACTGACGCGGGCGCCGTCGTCGACGAGGTACTCGACCTCGCTCGCAGCGTCACCGCACACGGCGTCGATCACGGCCGCCGCCACCGGCAGGCCGGCGACGACACCGTCGGCTCGCGACCCGAACGTCGCGATGCTGCGTTGGTCGGCAGGGACCGTCGCAACGCTCGTGACGTCGACGCCACCCATGAGATCCTCGTCGATCGCCGCGCGCACGAGCGCCGCCACGGCGTCAGGATCGATGCCGGCGCCGGC
>JALZNU010000397.1 GCA_030857495.1 Actinomycetota bacterium
TCATCATCGATCGTGCGCCCACCGTCGGCGGTCTCGCTGCGAGCTTCGAGATCGACGGGCACCGCGTCGACTACGGCAGTCACCGGTTGCACCGCTCGACGCCGCCCCACCTCCTCGCGACGTTGCAGGAGCTGCTCGGCGACGAGTTGCAACTGCGCCTGCGCAACGGACGGATCCGGCTCGACCGGCGATGGCTGGCGTTCCCACTGCAGCCGCTCGACCTCGTCCGCAACGCGCCGCTGACGTTGACGGCGGGAGCGCTCGTGGACACCGCCGTCGCGCCGCTGCGCACGAGGCGTGAGGTGCCCGACACGTTCTCTGCGCAGGTGCGGCGTGGTCTCGGTGGGACGATCGCCCGGCGTTTCTACGAGCCGTACGCGCAGAAGCTGTGGGGAACGGACCCCAACGAGCTGTCGGGCGAGCTGTTCCGGCGACGCGTGAGCGTCGGCACCGGCGCTGGTCTCGTTCGACGCGTGCTCGGTGGTCGTGACGACGCCAAGCGCTCGTTCTGGTACCCGCGCAGGGGGTTCGGGCGGATCAGCGAGGCGCTGGCGGATGCCGCCGTCACGGCAGGCGCGCAGCTGCAACTCGGCGCCGAGGTCCACGACATCGGCGAGGTCCTCGAGCTCGCGCCGCGCGTGATCTGCACGCTGCCGACGTCGACGGCCGTATCGCTCTATGGCGATCGTGCCCCGGCGAACGTGGTCGCCGCGTCGCAATCGCTCTCCTACCGAGGCGCGGCGCTCGTCTACCTCCTGCTCGACAGCTCCCGCTACTCGCCGTTCGATGCCCACTACCTCCCCGATCCCGCGGTGCCGGTGGCACGAGTGAGCGAACCGAAGAACTACTGCGACGACATGGCGGCCCCGCGGGCGACGACGGTGCTGTGCGCCGAGGTGCCGACCGCAGTCGACGGCCCGCTGTGGAACGCCAGCGACGCCGACCTCGCCGTCATCGTCGCCGATGCGCTCTGCCGGTCGGCGATGCCACGACTCGGTCACGTCGCCAGGGTGCGCGTCAAGCGCGTGCCGCACGTCTACCCGATCTACCGGGTCGGCTTCGAGCGGTCGCTCGCCGCCGTGGAGGACTGGGCGTCGTCACGCGACGAGCTGCTGCTCGTCGGCCGCCAGGCGTTGTTCGCCCACGACAACACCCATCACGCGATGGCGATGGGTGATGCCGCAGGGTCAGTGATCGACGACGACGGAGGGTTCGACCGCGCCGCCTGGCGTGTCGCGAGGGAGGGGTTCCGCAACCATGTGGTCGAGGACTGAGGGCGTGGAGAGCGATGCCGGCGGCCCGTCGTTGAGCTGGCGGTACACGGTCGGCACGACGGAGCGCAGGTAGCGACCGAGTCGCACGAACGACGTGCCGCTGGCGCGGAAGGCGTAGTGGATCGGCACCTCGCGGTAACCGAAGCCCTTCGACAGCATGTCGATCGTCAGCACCTGGGCGTAGTTGTAGTCGTGCGCCACCGAGGCGCGAGCCGCAGCGTCCCGGGAGAACGCCCTGTACCCGCTCTGGCCATCGCTGATGGGCGCGCGACAGATCCAGCGGAACGCCGCCGTGAGGACGACGTTGCCGGCGCGGCGATGGGGCCGCATGCGGTCGATCGTGCCGGCGAACCGGGACCCGACCACGTAATCGGCCTCGCCGGCGAGGATCGGCTCGACGAGGAGCGCCAGCTCGGCAGGGTCGTACTCGCCGTCGGCGTCGCAGAACGCGATCACTGCGGCGTCCAGCTCCACGGCGGCCGCCAGACCGGTTCTCACGGCGGCGCCGAGACCGCGGTTCGTGCGATGACGCACGACGTGCGCGCCGGCGGCGGCAGCGGCGGTGGAGGTGTCGTCGTCGCTGCCGTCGTCGACGACGAGACACCTCGTCGGCCGACCGCACACGTGGGATGGCATTCGCTCGATCACGGCGGCGACGCGAGCGCCCTCGTCGTGAGCGGGCAGGAAGAGCACGACAGGCCCCGGCGGGGTCGCGGCGGCACGGTGCTCATTGCGTCGCCGTGTCGAACCGTGCTGGAGTCGCAAGTACACTGTCAGCAGACTTGCACACATGTGTTAGGGCTGCTAAACATCGCCGCCATGTCACGTCGACGGAGGGCCACGAAGGCCATGGCAGTGCTCGCATCCCTTGCCACCCTGCTCGCCGCCGGGTGCAGCGGCGACGAGGCGACCGACGATGGCGGCACGATCCGCCCACTCGAGACGGACGGTGCGAGCGCGAGTGGAACCGGATCCGGTTCGGCATCCGGTTCCGGAAGTGGTTCGGCGAGCGGTTCGGCCAGCGCCTCGGCGAGCGGCACGGCGTCGAGCGGCACAGCGTCGAGCGGCACGGCGCCGAGCGGCACCGCCGCCAGTGGCAGCGCGTCGAGCGGTTCGGCCAGCGCCTCGGCGAGCGGCACAGCCTCCAGC
>JALZNU010000398.1 GCA_030857495.1 Actinomycetota bacterium
TCCTCCCACACCCCCTCGGAGACCACCCGTTGGGTGAGGCGCACCAGTCGTGCGTGCTGGGCGTTGACGTGCCCGCAGACCCCCGCCACATCGCTGTAGATCGAATCGAGCGTTGCCTCGACCATGAGTCCATCGTACACCTGTTCGATTTAAGTTGCAACTGCAATCGGTCCGAAAAGTGCTGACAGAACGAGACGACGGGGACCGGCGTCGGCCAGACCCGTCAACTCCGTCGTTGTCGCGGAGAGTCGTCAGGTCGAGGCGTCGAGCTCGGTGATCCACGCAGGGAGTCGCGTGGCGGCGCCCGATCTCGTGACCGCGCCGTGCACCGTGACGGCTGTGGCGGCGGCGACGGGTGCTCCGCCCCCTTGCGCGGCGACCGTCAGCAGGTACGCCACCTGGAACGTCGCCTTCGTCACGGCCCCGATGCGGACGTGGACGTCGACGAGGTCGTCGAAGCGCAGTGGACGCCGATAGCCGAGCCACGCCTCGACGACCGCGAAGTCGACGCCGTCGTCGCGCAATCGGTCGTAGGGGTGGCCGGCGTCGCGCAGGAACTCCACCCGCGCCGCTTCGAGGTACGGCAGGTAGCGGCTGTGGTGGACGATGCCCATTGCGTCCGTCTCGGCGAAGCGCACCCGGAGCGTGTGGTGGAACGGGTAGTCGCCGGCATCGAGCGACGGGTTCTCGGACATCCGCACGAACCCCAGTCTGGCGTCAGCGGCTGGGGTGGCGCAGCATCGCTTCGATCCGTGCGGCCCTGGTGCGCGCCGGCGGGTGCGACGTCTCCAGCCGGGCTCGCCACGAGATCGGGCGACGGCCACCGCCGAGCGCGATCACGCGCCGCAACGCGCCGGCGAGCTCGCGCCCGAACCCCATCCGCACGGCGCGGCGATCGGCTTGGTACTCCGACGATCGCCCGACCGTGTTGGTGAGCGCGTCGGCGGCGGTGAGCCCGACGACGAAGAACCAGGACGCCACGCGCAGCAGCGCGGCCAGCAGGGTGCTCAGGTTGCGCAGCACGAACGAACCCTGTGTGAACGCCTCATTCGCCGCCGTCGCCACGTTCTGCAGGAAGACCCCGACGCGTGCGAGCACCACGACGGGGATCGAGAGCCAGTGCCCGATCGTCAGCGCGACGGTGTGGAGACCGAGGTGGTGGCTCAGCTCGTGGGCGAGCACCCCCATCAGCTCGCGCCGGGACAGCTCGTGAACGGCGAAGGTCGTCACGACGATCACGTGACCGCCGCAGGCGAAGGCGTTGAGCTCGTCGGACGGCAGCACCCTGACCACGTAGTGACCGCGTGGCAGTCGGTTCGCCTGCGTCAGGGAGTTCCACAGCGGCCGGATGACGGATTCCTCCGCGCTGTTGGGCACCCGAGCGCCGAGCAGGCGGGGCAGGATCGCGAGCTGGATCGGTCGTACGAACAGCGCCAGTGACGCAACGAGGTAGGCGAGTGCGAACCACCAGAAACCGATGTCGGCGATGAGGCGGACGAAGAGCCAGATGAGGAATAGCGCGATCAACGAGAACGGGGTGATGATGAGTACCGGAAGCACCGCTGTCAGCGCCGAAGAATCGACCCGGCGGTGGTAGCGGCGCCGTGTCACGTCGTAACACTAGGGAGCCGACCACGGTCCCGATGGGCTCGGCGTAGGCCACCTCGCCTACCGTGCCGGTCCATGGGACTGAACATCAAGGACCTCGCCATCTCGAGCGTCGATTTCAGCGACGGTGGCCTACTCGACGATCGCTTCGCGTATGACAAGGGCAACGAGCAGCCGGTGCTGGAGATCTCCGGCGTGCCCGACGGCTCCGTCGAGCTCGCCGTGATCTGTCACGACCCCGATGCACCGCTCGCCGACGGCTTCACGCACTGGACGTTGTACGGCATTGCCCCCGACACGACGACGATTCGGGCCGACGCCTCCATCGGGCGCCCCGGGCCCAACGAGTTCGGCGAGACCGGCTACGGAGGTCCGCAGCCCCCTCCCGGTCACGGCACGCACCACTACTACTTCTGGGTGTACGCACTCGATCGAGCGGTGGACGGCACGCCGACGCGGCGCGAGTTCGTCGACCAGTACGCAGATGCGATCATCGAGCAGAACCGCGTCGTCGTGACGTACTCCAACTCCTAAAGCGGAACCCCAGAGCCGTTCGACCATGAGGCGCCTCGGTCGGGTCCTCGCCGTGTTGTCGGTGCTCGCCGCAGGCGCCTGCGCCGACGACGACGAGACGTCGACGACGGTCGCGCCGACAACCGTGATCGTGCCTGCGACGACCGTGCCCTCGACGACCGCCGTGGCGCCGACGACAGTTCCGCCGACGACCGTGGCGCCGCCCACCACTGCGGCGCCGTCGACGCTGCCGCCGACGACGAACCCTGCGGATGCGGCCCCCCGCCCCTCGGCCGGCTG
>JALZNU010000006.1 GCA_030857495.1 Actinomycetota bacterium
AGGATGCTCGACGCCGCCATCGACGTGCTCGGGCGCGTGCGCAGGGCGAAGACCGAGGCGAAGCGCAGCCAGCGGTCCGGTGTCGTCCGCCTCGTCGTCGACGCGCCGGACGAGCTGCACGAGCGCCTCGCGGTCGCGGGCGACGATCTCGCAGAGGCGGGATCGATCAACGCCATCGAGGTGCGGTCGGCGCCGGCGTTGTCGATCGAGATCGAACTCGACGCCGAGCCGGCTTCTTGAACGCGCTGCCTGAACGCCCGGCCTGAAGGCCATGCCTGACGAGCCGCCAGTAGGATTCGGCCCGATGTCTGGCGTCTCCGACCGGCGACGCCGGATGCACCGCAGCACCGCTCAACGAGTCGTCATCATCGGCGCCGCGTTCGCCGCGCTCGCATCGTTCGCCGGCGCCGCAGCGCTCGCCGGCGGGCAGTACGTGGTCGGGCAACGCCGCATCGTCGCCATCGAGGATTCGTCGGCGCGAATCGCAGCGGGCGGCACCACCACGACGACGACGACGACGACGACGACGACGACGACCGCAGTGCCACCATCGGCGCCCGACGTCACCGTCGGCAACGTGCTCGAGACGACGCCGCCCCCGGACGAAACCGACCCCACTACCACCACCACGAAGGCCACGTTCCCCGCCGCCGATCCCGAGGCCAAGAACTTCTTGATCACCGGTGCCGACAACAACTCCTGCATCGATCCCAACAGCCCGATCGGGCGATCCATCGGCCAGCGCGAAGGCGAGCGCAGCGACACGATCGTCATCTGGCGCGTCGACCCGGCGACGTCGCGGGCGGCGGTGCTGTCATTGCCGCGTGACCTGTGGGTGTCGATCCCCAACGCCGGTTTCTCGCGCATCAACTCGGCGTACCGGCGCGACGACCCCCAACTGCTGATCGACACGATCTACGCAAACTTCGGCATCGGCATCAACCACTTCGTCCAGGTCGACTTCTGCGCCTTCAAGACCATCGTCGACGCCGTCGGCGGTGTGTCCGTGCCCTTCGAGTTCCCGACGCGTGACACCGGGTCCGGCCTCAACGTCACCGAGCCCGGCTGCTTCGAGTTCGACGGCGAGACCGCGCTCGGCTACGTGCGCTCGCGTCGCTACGAGTACCTCCCGGCCGGTGCCGACCCGGCGACGGGCTGGAAGGAAGACTTCAGCGGAGATCTCGGCAGGGTGTCGCGCCAGCAGGACTTCCAACGACGAATGCTCGCCAAGGTCGCCAAGAAGGGGGCGCTCAACCCGTCGGTGGCGCGAGCATTGATCCGCGCCACGACCGACTACGTC
This sequence comes from Actinomycetota bacterium, assembly GCA_030857495.1. Classification (GTDB taxonomy): domain Bacteria; phylum Actinomycetota; class Acidimicrobiia; order Acidimicrobiales; family Ilumatobacteraceae; genus JACDHN01. The sequence goes on from JALZNU010000006.1 coordinate 1,301, forward strand.
GTCACCGACGACGCGCTGTCGCCGAACAAGTTGCTCGAGTTCGCCGGCGTCCTGCGTGACGTCCGCCCCGAGGGCATCCCCAACTACCAGGTGACCGCCGAGGCGGCCACGATCAGCGGCAACGACGTCCTGCTCCCCCAGATCGACAACGAACGGATGCAGGAGGTGCTGTCGCTGTTCCGTGGCGAGCTCTCCCTGCAGCAGCTTCCCGCCGACCCTACGCCGACGACGACGTCGCCGAGTGCCGCGACATCGACGACCGTGTCCAACACCTCGACCACGACGAATAGAACGACTACTACGACAGCCGTGCCGGGCACGCCGGTCGTGACGGCATCGGGGTGGGCGCCGACGCCACCGACGCCACCGGGCACGACGCCGACGTCCATCGACCCGTCGACGCCGAAGGACATCGAGTTCGGCATCGTGCCCCCGGCCGACGTCACCTGCGACTGACGGCGTAGCGCTCACCCGAACGCCTCAACCGAGCAGATCACTCATCGCCGCAGGGAGCGCGCTCGGACCGTCCACCGAGGCGATGCGAGCGCCGGCCTCGTTCGCCAACCGGATCGCATCGGCGTCGTCACCCGACGGTGCGACGATCAGCAACTCGTCGAGCGCCGCCGCGCACGACACCACGTCGCCCGGCGCGTTCGCTCTGCAGTCAGAGACGAGCAGCGTGACGGCCCGCGCCGCTCGCGCGCCACGCAACTGTTCCGCCGCCTCCCGCAGCGCTGCGGCGAGGTCGGTCGTGCCCTTGCCACGCAGCGCGAGCACGTCGTCGACGACACGCTCCACGCCCACGCCTTCGTGCAGGCCCTTGATGACAGTCACGTTCGACGAGAAGCTCAGCACCGCATGGTCCGCCGGCGCCCGCAGCGCGACCGCAGCGGCGGCGAGCGCGGCGGTGGCGAGCGAGCGGCCGCGCATCGAACCGCTCGAGTCGATCAGCAGGCACAGTGCGGTCGTCGGCCGGCTCCATGCTCGCAACCGCAGCGCCTCGACGTCGAGCGCCTGTCCGATCGCCCGTCCGCTCAGCGCCTCCATGCTGGCATCGATGTCTACGTCGCCACCGTCGGGCCTGTAGCGCTGCGTTTCCATCAGCCCGACACCGCTACGACGCACGCGACCCCGGCGAGCGATGTCGACGACGAGGCGCGCCGCGAGTCGGCGCGCCAGCTCGCGCAGGTGCGGATCCGTGGCACGAGCGGCGTCGGCGAGCAGCGACAACGCACGATCGGGATCGTTCCCGAACATCTCCTCGACGGCTCGCTCGTCGAGCTCGCCGACCCTCGGCGACAGGCGTTCGAAGCCCTCCTGCGCATCGAGGTGCCGGCGGGCGATCGTGTGCCTGCGGTTGCGATCGAGCGACTCGGCGGCCTCGAGCCCCCTCAGAATCCTCGGTCGGCCCCCGCCGGGGCGCGGGCTTTTCCCGCGTTCGACCCGGCCCGCTGGTCCTCCTGGCCTCCGTCGCTGGGCTCGTCGTCGCTGCGACCGAAGACGGACCACCAGAGCTCGGCGACTATCTCCTCCACCGGTGTCGTGACACCTTCGAGCACGCGCACCCGTCCCGTCAGCGCGATGAGCGCGGCGTCGAGCCCGAGGGCGGGGTCGGTCGGCGCAGCACCTCGCAGCTCGGCGAGCGACGGCACCACCGCCGCGATGTCGAGTGCGCCGCGCACCGAGGAGCCGAACCGCAAGCTCGGGTGTGACCTCGTCGCCCGCACGACCTCGATCACCTTGGCGAGCCACGCCGGGTCACTGCCCGGCACGGCCCGCTGCACGATGTCGTGCTCCTCGTCGGCGCGCTGGTAGTCGACGGCGAGCCGGCAGACGCGGTCGTAGATCGCCGACGAGATTCTCGCCGTCCCCACGGCGTCGAACGGGTTCATCGCGGCGACGAGCCGGAAGCCGGCAGCCGCTGCGACCCGGTCGAGGCGCGGCACGTGGAGCTCGCGCTCGCTCATCACCGTGATGAGCACGTTCAGCGTCTCCTCGGGGACGCGGTTGATCTCCTCGACGTAGAGCAGCGCGCCGTCGCGCAACGCCGTCGTCAGCGGTCCGTCGACGAAGACGTCGGCGGCGTATCCCTCGTCGAGCACCCGCGCCGGATCGAAGTGTCCGACGAGCCGGGCGGGCGTCAGCTCGGCGTTGCCCTCGACGAACTCGAACCCGATGCCGAGCTCGTGCGCCACGGCTCGCAGCAGCGTCGACTTGCCGGTGCCCGGTGGTCCCTCGATGACGACGTGACGACCGGCGTCGAGCGCAGCCAGCACGAGCTCCACCTCTCGCTCGCGCCCGACCACGCTCGCCCGCAACCGCTGCCGGACGCCGCGAAGATCACTCACGTGACGATGGGCGTGCGCCGTGGCGACGTCACGAATAGACCATCACACCGCGGATGTTCTCGTTGTTGCGCATCGCCCCGTAGCCGTCGTTCACCTCGTCGAGGGTGTACGTGTTGGTGACGAGACCGTCGAGATCGAGCTGTCCGTCGCGGTAGAGCGCCAGCAGCTTCGGGATGTCGGCGCGAGGGTTGCCCGACCCGAACAGCGAGCCGACTATCTGCTTCTCCATCAGCGTGAGGTCGAGCAGGCTCATGCTCGCCGACATCTCCATCGCGGGGTGAATGTTGGTCACGACGACGCGCCCGCGCTTGGCGGCGATGGCGAGCGCTTGGATCATCAGCTCGCCGGAACCGACGCCGAGCGTCATGATCACCTTGTCGGCCATGCGCCCCTCGGTGGCGTTCGTGATGAGCTCGGTGGCTTCCTCGAGTGACGACGCGGTGTGCGTGGCGCCGAACTCCTGTGCCTTCTCACGTTTGAACTCCGCAGGATCGATGGCCCAGATCTGCTTCGCGCCGGCGAGGCGGGCGCCCTGGACGGCGTTCGAGCCGATGCCGCCGCAGCCGACCACGGCGACGACGTCGCCGGGCGTCACCTCCGCTGCGTACACGCTCGAACCCCAACCGGTGACGACACCACAGCCGAGCAGGCAGGCACGGTCGAGTGGGACGTCGTCGTCGATCTTGATGCAGCTCGCCTCGTTGACGACGGTGTGATGCGAGAACGTGCCGAGCATGCACATCAGCGAGAGGTCCTTGCCGTTGACGTGATGGCGCGAAGTTCCGTCGATCTGCTTGCCGGCGCCGAGCAGCGCACCGAGATCGCAGAGGTTCTGGTGCCCCGTCGAGCAGCTCGGGCATCGACCACACGAGGGGATGAAGCCGAACACGACGTGGTCGCCGGGGGCGAGCCAGCTGACGCCCTCGCCGACCGCCTCCACGACGCCGGCGCCCTCGTGCCCACCGACTATCGGGAGCTCGAAGGGCAGGTCACCGGTGACGAGGTGCTCGTCGGAGTGGCACAGACCCGACGCCGCGAGTTTGACCTGCACCTCGCCGGCCTTCGGCTCGTCGAGCTCGATCTCCTCGACGCTCCACTCGGCGCCGATCTCCCACAGGATTGCTGCCTTCGTCTTCATCCGGATCCCCTCGTCTCGGCCAACAGGTCGCCGCCACAGTAACCCGGGGCCGGCGCGATCACGGGTGGCGGAGTCGCTCGATCTCGCTGCGCCAGTCGAGTCCCTCGGTCGACTCGCCGCGGGCGTGGATCTCGCGCCGGCGTTCGGCGACGGCCGACGCGATGCGGCGCGTGTCGTCGTCGAGCACCTCGTGGGCGATGCGGTCGCGGAGCCACGAGGCGACGGCCGGTGCGGTCCCGTCTGTGGACACGGCGACGCTGACCGAGCTGTCGCGAGCAATGGCGGGAAGGATGAACGAGCAGTCGCTGGTCTGGTCGGCGGCGTTGACCCAGATCCCGCGACTCGTGGCGTCGGCAGCGACTGACGCGTCGACGTCGACGATGCCCGTCGCCGTGACGACGAGCCGCACGCCGTCGAGGTCGCCCGGCTCGTATGCCCGCTGGCGCACCTCGGCCACGGCGACCGCATCGAGCGCCGGGTCGACGTCGATCGCCACCACCCGGACGCTGGCACCGGCGTCGACGAGCGACACCACCTTGCGCACGGCCACGGGACCTGCCCCGACGACGAGCACGGACACGTCGTGCACGTCGAGCACCACCGGATAGCCGAATCGCATCCCCAGAAAGGGTACGGCCCGCCACCGTCCGGGGGTGGGGCGGATGTCACAGCAGGGCAATTCGCCACAAAGTTGATCGGATTGGTCAGAATTGATTGAATGGCATTCGTGTTCGAGAACGCCCACCCTCTCGAGGTGCTCCGCTGGGCCGGCGAGACGTTCGGCGACGGCCTCGTCGTGACGGCGAGCTTCGGTGATCCGACGCTCCCCCATCTCGTCAGCCAGTCGATCCCGTGGGCCGACGTCGTCATGCTCGACACCGGCTACCTGTTCGCCGAGACGGAGTGGTACGCCGACCACCTCGCCGACCGGTTCGGCATCCGCGTCCGCAGCATTCACCCACGCCCCGACATCGGGCGCGACGTGTGGCAGCAAGACCCCGACGCCTGCTGCCGAGCGCGCAAGGTCGAGCCGCTCGAGCGGGCGCTCGCGGGGGCGGCGGCATGGGTCACCGGTGTTCGTCGCAGTGACGGTGACGCACGGCGATCGATCCGCATCGTCCACGACGATCCGGAGCGGGCGGTCACGAAGATCAATCCGCTGGCGACATGGGATGCAGCCCGCGTCGCCGACCACATCGCCAGTAACGACCTTCCGCTGCACCCGCTGGCGGATCGCGGTTACGGCTCCATCGGGTGCTGGCCGTGCACGTCGCCGCTCACCGCCGGGGAGGACGAGCGCGCCGGCAGGTGGCGCGGCAGCGACAAGATCGAGTGCGGTCTGCACCTCACCGCCACCGGCGTCCCCGTCACGGTGAGCAGCATCACATGAGTGGCAACCCGGAGGACGTCAAGGCGCGGAGCCGGTTCCTGCGTGGCGACCTCGTGCGCGAGCTCACCGAAGAGGACCCCTCGTTCAGCGGTGACGGCCAGACGCTGCTGAAGTTCCACGGCATCTACCAGCAGGACGATCGCGACGTCCGTCGCGAGCGGGCGAGCAAGGGGCTCGCCCTCGACTACTCGTGCATGGTGCGTGCGTCGGTCCCCGGCGGCCGGCTCACGCCCGAGGCGTGGCTGGCGCTCGACCGCCTCGCCGACGCCACGGATGGCACGCTGCGGCTGACGACGCGCCAGGGCGTCCAGCTGCACTTCGTGCGCAAACCCGATCTGGCGTCGATCGTGCATGACATCAACGCCGCCGGCCTCACGACGCTCGCCGCCTGCGGCGACGTCGTGCGCAACATCGTCGCCTGCTCGGATCCCGCCCACGACCACGCTCTCGAACCGGTGGTCGACGGGCTCGTGCGCCGCTTCCGGCCGCGCACGACGGCCTACTGGGAGCTGTGGATCGACGGCGAGAAGGCGGCGACGCTCGACCCCGGTGACGACGACCCGTTCCGGCACGAGCCGATCTACGGCGACGTCTACCTGCCGCGAAAGTTCAAGATCGGGATCGCGTGGCCCGGCCACAACTGCATCGACGTCTACAGCCAGGACGTCGGCATCGTCCCGACACTCGCCGACGATGACTCGGGCGACGCCACCGGTTACGTCCTGCTCGTCGGTGGTGGCATGGGGCGCAGCATCAACCGCGACGACACCGCGCCACGCCTCGCGACGGTGCTCGGCTGGGTGCCGCTGCGCGAGCTCGTCGACGTGGTCGAGCACGTCGTCACAGTGCAGCGCGACTTCGGAAACCGCGAAGATCGCAAGCGGGCCAGGCTGAAGTACCTCATCGAGGATCGCGGCATCGACTGGTTCCGCAAAGAGGTCGAGGCGCGACACGGTGCCCGGCTACGCGCCGCGCCGCCCCTGCCCAGGTGGGAGCCGGGCGAGCACCACGAGCGCACTGCGACGACATACGGCCTCCCCGTGCCGTCCGGACGAGTGAGCGATCACGAGGGCGTCAACCTGCGCACGGCGATGCGCACGCTCGTCGTCAACGGGACGGTCCCGGCGATCCGGGTGACCGCCCGACAGGACCTCGTTCTCGTCGGCGTCGACGAGGACGCACAGCGCACGATCGACGTCACCCTGCGCGAGCACGGCGTGGCGCTCGCCGGCGACGTCACGGGCGTGCGCCGGCTCGCCATCGCCTGCCCGGCACTGCCCACGTGCAGCCAGGCGCTGGGCGAGGCCGAACGCGTGCTCCCCGACGTCATCGACACGTTGGAGGCGGTGCTCGCCCGCCACGGGCTCGACGACGAGTCGATCAGGCTCAACATGACGGGATGCCCCAACGGCTGCGCCCGCCCGTACACGTCCGAGATCGGCATCTCCGGTCGCACGAAGCGCACCTACGACCTCTATCTCGGCGGGTCGGCGGCAGGCACTCGCCTCGGCGTGGAGGTCCGTCCCGACATGTCGCTCGACGAGTTGGAGGGCGTCCTCGACCCCGTGATCGCCCGGTTCGCGACGGACCGCCGCAACGGATCGACTGCGAGCTTCGGCGACTGGTGCGCCGCCGCCGGCGACGATCTGTCGACGTGGCTGCCGGCGCCGGTCGTGCGTCGCCGCCAGCGGGCGAGCGCGCCGGCGCGCGAGACGGCATCGGTTTCATGAGCGGCCATGTCATGAGCGGCCATGTCGTGAGCGGCCATGTCGCACTCGTCGGCGCAGGACCCGGCGATCCCGACCTGCTCACCGTGCGTGCCGCGCGGCTGCTCGGCGAGGCGGACGTCGTGGTGCACGACGCCTTGGTCGGCACGGGCGTGCTCGACCTCGTCGCCGATGGTGCCGAGCTGATCGACGTCGGCAAGCGTCCCGGCCGGCCGACGCCCCAGGAGCTGATCAACAGCCTCCTCGTACACCTTGCCGGCCAGGGCCGGCGCGTGGTGCGACTGAAGGGCGGCGATCCTTACGTCTTCGGGCGTGGCGGCGAGGAGGCCGTCGCGCTCGGCGACGCCGGCGTGAGCTACGAGGTCGTACCTGGGACGACCTCGGCGTTCACGGGAGCGGCGGCAGCCGGCATTCCCGTCACCCACCGCGGGATGTCGGCTGCCGTCACCGTGGTGACCGGACACCGCAGCGACGGCGAGCAGCCTGTCGACTGGCGTGCGCTCGCACGGGTCGGGGGCACGATCGTGGTGCTGATGGGTGTCGCCAACCGTGGCCGCATCGCGGCCGAGCTGATCGCGGGTGGCCTCGCCGGCGAGACACCGTTCGCCGCCGTCCGCTGGGCGACGACGGAGCACCAGCACGAGATGCGCGGCCGGCTCGACGAGCTCGGCGACGCGGACGTCGCGTCACCGGCCGTGCTCGTGATCGGCGCCGTCGCCGGGCTCGACCTCGCGAGGTGGGTGCCGACCGGCTGCGCAGTTCGCGCCCGGCACGGGCAACGTATGCTCGCCCCATGAGCGAGACGGTCACGATCACCGCGCCCGACGATGCCCTCAGCGACGAAGAGGAGCCAGAGCTCCTCGAAGAGCTCCTCGTCGAGGAGATCTCGATCGACGGAATGTGCGGCGTCTACTGATGATGTCAATCGAGCACGCACATTCCGGTCGGGCGAGCGACCGCCAGGGAGCCGCACGACTATGGGGTTCGGGGGCGCAGCCCCCGCAGCAGCACGGAATGTGCGGCGTCTACTGATCCATTGAGCAACGGCATGGAACACCGCGTCGTGACATTGAACCCCGACGTCGCGCTGCGCCCCGAGCCGTTCGGCGCGCTCGCGTACCACTACGGCAACCGCCGGCTCGTGTTCTTGCGCCACCCCGATCTCGTCGCGGTCGTGCACGCCCTCGACGGACACCGCACCATCGCCGAGGTGCTCGACGCCGGAGGCATCGCGCCTCGCCGGCGTGCCTCGTTCGTCGCCGCTCTGAGGTCCCTGTCCGACTCGGAGATGCTCTGTGAGCGAGCCACGCGAGCGAACCATCGTGACGGTGCGCCGCTGCGCAGCAGCGGAGCGGTCATTGGTGCACCGCCCGTCGTCCCTGCCGTTCGCCCACATGGCCATGTGCACCAATGAGCATTAGGCAACACTCGCTCGTTGACGATCTGAAGTCGGGCCTCGACGCACCCATCTGCCTGACGTGGGAGCTGACGTACGCCTGCAACCTGCAATGCGTGCACTGCCTGTCGTCGTCGGGCCGTCGTGATCCCCACGAGCTGACGACGCAGGAGGCGTTCGGCGTGCTCGACGATCTCGCCGAGATGCAGGTCTTCTACATCAACATCGGCGGCGGCGAGCCGATGATCCGGCGCGACTTCTTTGACATCCTCGACCACGCCGCCTGTCGCGGCATCGGCGTGAAGTTCTCGACGAACGGCGCCTACCTCACACCCGAGCGGGCGAGGCGGCTGACGTCGATGGACTATCTCGACGTGCAGATCAGCCTCGACGGGCTCGACGCGGCGACGAACGACCCGGTCCGCGGCGACGGCTCGTATGCGCTCGCCCGCGCGGCGATGGACAACCTCGCCGGCGCAGGGTTCGGGCCGTTCAAGATCTCCATCGTCGTGACGCGACACAACGTTGCGCAGCTCGACGGGTTCAAGGCACTCGCCGACGAGTACGGCGCGACGCTGCGCGTCACCCGCCTGCGGCCGTCGGGTCGTGGCGCCGACTCGTGGCACGAGTTGCATCCCACCAACGAGCAGCAGCGCGAGATCCATCGTTGGTTGCTCGACCACGGCGACCACGTGCTCACTGGCGACTCGTTCTTCCACCTCAACGCGCTCGGCGAGTCGCTGCCCGGGCTCAACATGTGCGGCGCCGGTCGGGTCGTGTGCCTCATCGACCCGACGGGGGACGTCTACGCCTGCCCGTTCGTCATCCACGACGAGTTCAAGGCCGGGTCGGTGCGTGACGCCGGAGGGTTCGCCGCGGTGTGGCGCGAGAGCAACACGTTCCTCGCGCTGCGACAGCCCCAGAGCGCCGGCGCCTGCGCCTCGTGCGGCCAGTTCGACGCTTGCCAGGGCGGGTGCATGGCAGCGAAGTTCTTCACGGGCCTGCCTCTCGACGGTCCCGATCCGGAGTGCGTCGTGGGCCACGGCGAGGCGGCGCTGCTCGAGGGCTCGACGCCACCGCAGATGTCGGTCGACCACTCGCGACCCGTTCCCGTCACGCTCCTGGCACGCTGACGCCCATGTGGGCACTGCTCCTGCCCGGCGCCTACCTGCTCGGCTGCCTACCGAGCGCCGTGCTCGTGGCCCGCTCGCGTGGGGTCGACATCACCGCGGTCGGCTCGGGTAATCCCGGCGCGGCGAACGTGACGAGGGTCCTCGGTTGGCGCGCCGGTGTCGTCGTGCTCACCCTCGACGCGGCGAAGGGCGCGATCGCGGCGGGCGCCGGACTCGTCGTCGAGGGGCGTCTTGGCGCGTACGCGCTCGGCGCGGCGGCCATCGTCGGGCACGTGTTCCCCGTGACGAACCGGCTCCGCGGCGGCAAAGGTGTTGCGACCGGAGCCGGGATGATGCTCGTGCTCCACCCGCTCGTCTCGGCCCCGCTCGGCATCGGCTGGTTCGCGCTCTCGCGCTTCACGGGCAAGGCAGCCCTCGCCTCGATTGCGATCGTGGTCGCGCTGCCGTTCGGCGTGGCGCTCGCGGGACGTCCGGGGTGGGAGATCCTCGCCACCATCGGCATCGGCGTACTCGTGATGATCCGACACGTCGCGAACGTGCGCCGTCTGTGGCGCCGCGAGGAGCTGCCGCTCGAGTCCGGCAGCCGCAACCGCGCTGCGCTCCCATGACTTCGGGCGAGATTGCGGCGCTCTTGCGACCGCTCACGCTCGGCACCGTGACGGCGCCGAACCGCTTGATGTTCGGACCGCACGTGACGAACCTCGGCGACGACGACCGACGCTTCACCGACCGCCACCGCGCCTTCTACGAACGTCGGGCACGCGGTGGGTGCGGCCTGATCGTGACAGAGGGTGCGAGCGTCGACAGCTCCGACTGGCCGTACGAGCGTGCACCGCTCGCCGACGTCTGCGGCGACGGTTGGCGGTCGATCGTCGACGCCTGCCGGCCCCACGGCGCCCTCGTCGTCGCCTCACTCGACCACGCAGGTGGGCAGGGTTCGTCGGCCTACCACCAGCGCGAGCTGTGGGCGCCGTCCACCGTGCCCGAGGTGAACACCCGCGAGGTGCCGAAGCAGATGGAGCGCGCCGACATCGACACGGTCGTCGACGGCTTCGCTGCGGCGGCCCGTCGAGCGATCGATGCCGGCTGCCACGGCGTCGAGATCAACGCCGGCCAGCACAGCCTCGTGCGCCAGTTCCTGTCCGGACTGACGAACCATCGCGACGACGAGTGGGGCGGGGACCGGTTGCGGTTCGCTTCGGACGTCGTGCTCGCAACGCGTGCGGCGGCCGGGGATCGCATCGTCGGGTTGCGCCTGTCCTGCGACGAGCTCGCCCCGTGGGCGGGGATCACCCCCGACCAGGCACCCGAGCTGGCGGCGCGACTCGTTGCGTGCGGCGTCGACTACGTCGTCGTGGTGCGTGGGTCGATCTTCTCCGTGCAGGCCACGCGCAACGACTTCCACGAGCGCCAGGGCTACAACGCCGACACCGCGGCTGCCGTCGCCGCCGCCGTCGGAGTGCCCGTCTACGTGCAGGGCGGCATCGTCGACGTCGGGCTCGCCGAATCGCTGCTCGACACACCGGCCGAGGGCAACACCGTTGCCGGGGTGGAGATGACGAGGGCGCAACTCGCCGACCCCGACCTCGTCGCCAAGTTGCGTGAAGGCCGCACCGCCGAGATCCGGCCGTGCATTCTGTGCAACCAGACGTGCCAGGTGCGAGACAACCGCAACCCCATCGTCAGCTGCGTCGGCGAGCCAACGACGGGGAGAGAGACCGAAGACCCGGACTGGGAAACACCCGCAACAGCGCCACAGCGTGTCGCTGTGGTCGGCGGCGGCCCGGCGGGGCTCGAGGCGGCGCGTGTCGCTGCGATCCGGGGCCACGATGTCACGCTGTCCGAGCGCAGCGGACGCGTCGGCGGGATGGCGGCCGTTGCCGGTCCCGGTGCAGCGCTGATCGATTGGCTCGCACGAGAGGTCGATCGGCTCGGCGTCGAGGTACGTCTCGGCGAGGATGTCGAGCATGCCTCCGAGGGGGTTCACACTGTCGACTGCACCGGTTCGCAACCAGGCGTACCGTCGCTCGTCGTGGCCCCCGGCGCGACCGTGCTCGACGTGGCCGACGTGTACGCCGGCGCGGCGACGCTCCCGCCAGAGGGCGACGTGGTGGTGCTCGATCCCATCGGCGGCCCGATCGGTGTCGCCTTCGCCGAGTTGCTCGGCGAGCGCGCCGTGCTCGTCACCCAGGATCACATCGCCGGCAACCAGCTCTCGCTCACCGGCGACCTCGCACCCGCCAACGTCCGCCTCGCCCAAGCCGGCGTGCGCATTCAGCGCCGGGCGATCCCGCGCAGAGTCGGGCCGGAGAGTGTCACCGTGAGCGACCGCTTCAGCGGCGAGGAGATCGAGATCCCCTGTGTCGCCGTGGTCGACTGCGGCTACCGACTCCCCTCACCACTGCTGCCCGGCGCCGCATCTCGCGCCGGCGACTGCGTCGCCCCGCGCACACTTTACGAGGCGATCCTCGAGGGCCGCCGCGCCGCCCTCGCCGTGTGAGCGAGCCTGCGAGCGAACCATCGTTGCGGTGCGACGCTGCGCAGCAGCGGAGCGGTCATTGGTGCACCGCCCGTCGTCCCCATCTTTCGTCCACACGGCCGTGGTGCACCAATGAACGGGCCGTCAACGAGCGCAAAAACGCACGGGCGTGGAGTACGTTCGACGTGCATCGAGAGGACCACGCACGGCATGCGCGAGACGGCGACGACGCTCCTACCGACGGCGAACGAGGGGATTACGTTCGACGCGATCGGAATGACGTACCCCGACGGCACGAACGCGATCGACGAAGTGTCGTTCTCAGTGGACGCCGGCGAGTTCGTGACGGTGGTCGGACCCTCTGGATGCGGGAAGTCCACGCTGCTGCGCATCGCGTCGGGGCTGCTGGAGCCGAGCAGTGGCACAGTCGAGATCGATCGCAACCACCTCGGTTACGTGTTCCAGGACGCCACGCTTCTGCCGTGGCGAACCGTGCGCAAGAACGTCGAGCTGCTCGCCGAGCTCCGTCACGTCGCACCCGCCGAGCGGTCGACGCTGGCCGCCGAGGCGATCGAGATGGTCGGGCTCTCCGGGTTCGAAGAGCACTATCCACGATCCCTCTCCGGTGGCATGAAGATGCGTGCATCGCTGGCGCGCACGTTGACGTTGCGGCCGCCAGTTCTGTTGTTCGACGAGCCGTTCGGCGCCGTCGACGAGATCACACGAGAGCATCTCAACGACCAGACCCAGGCCCTGTTCCAGGCCGAGGGATTCGCCGCGCTGTTCATCACGCACTCCATCAGCGAAGCGGTCTTCATGAGCACCCGTGTGCTGGTCATGTCGGCACGCCCGGGGCGCATCGTCAGCGAGTTCGAGGTCCCGTTCCCGTATCCCCGCCCACCCGAGCTGCGGTTCGACCCCGAGTTCGCCGCGCTCAGCGGCCTCATCTCGAAGGACCTCCGCGGAGCGCACGTATGACCGGCGTCGGGCAGGACGAGCGAAGCGCCCTTGCGGACACCGGCTTGAACGACGCGCCGATCGCCGTCGTGACGACGCGCGCCGTGCGCCGCCGCGGCGAGTCCTGGACAAGCCGCGTCGTGCCTCCGGCGATCCTCGGTGCTGGCCTCGTCGGGCTCTGGTACTTCATCACCTACGTCGTGCTCGACGAGGGCCGCAGGTTCTTGATGCGCCCTCCCCACGATGTCGTGCAGGTCGGCTTCCTCGAGTGGGTCAATCTGAAGGAGATGCTCGAGGCACTGTGGGTGACGTCGCGCGTTGCACTCATCGGGCTCGCCATCTCGATCGTGCTCGGCATGTTGGTCGCCGTTGCGATGAGCCAGACCCGCACCGTCGAGCGCGCGGTCTTCCCGTTCATGGTCATGCTGCAGGCGATCCCGATCCTCGCCATCACGCCGCTCATCGGATTCTGGTTCAAGTACGGAACCAACAGCCGCGTCATCGTCTGCGTGATCATCTCGCTGTTCCCGATCATCGTGAACACGTTGTTCGGCTTGCAGTCCGCCGACCGCGAGATGCACGACCTGTTCACGCTGCAGCATGCAAGCCGACTCACCCGCCTGCGCAAGCTGATGTTCCCTGCGGCGCTGCCGGCAATCTTCGCCGGGATGAGGATCTCGGCAGGCCTCTCGGTGATCGGCGCCATCGTCGGCGACTTCTTCTTCGGCCAGGGCACACCGGGCATCGGTCAGCAGCTGCGCAAGCACGCCAGCCAGCTCAACGGCGAGCAGCTGTTCGCCACCGTGATCGTCTCGTGCCTCCTCGGCGTCGCCGTGTTCCTCATGTTCGGCTGGCTGCAGACCCTCTTCACATCCAAGTGGCACGAATCGACGGGACGAACCCGATGATCGGTCAATCAGCAACACCGTCATCAAGTCCCACCCAACACACTCAAGCCCGGGAGCACCGATGAACAAGCACACGAATCGCACCCTCGCCGTGCTGGCCGCCGGCAGCCTGCTGGCCGCGGCCTGCGGCAACGACGAGGGAGCCGACGACACCTCGCCGGACGCCACGGCCACCTCGAACACGTCGGACACCACGGCCGCGTCGGACACTACGGCCTCGCCGGACACCACGACCACGTCGGCCACTGCGGACACCACGGAAACGACGGCCGGTTCTGGATCGACCGCAAGCGCCGCGAGCATCAACCTCAGCGATGTGTGCCCCGATCCGCTCGTGATCCAGACCGACTGGTTCCCAGAGTCCGAGCACGGTGCGCTGTACGAGATGGTCGGCGACGAGTACGAGGTCGACACGGATGCGAAGCGGGTCACGGGCCCGCTCGTCGCCGGCGGACAGGACACCGGCATCTCCGTCGAGGTGCGCACGGGCGGACCGGCGATCGGCTTCAACCCCGTGGCCTCGACGCTGTACACCGATGACAGCATCCACATCGGGTATGCCAACACCGAATCTCAGGTGTTGCAGACCGACACACCGCTCGTGTCAGTGCTCGCCCCGCTGGAGATCAACCCGCAGATCATCATGTGGGATCCGGAGACCTACCCGGACATCAAGACGCTCGCCGACCTTGGCGAGGAAAACGTGACCATCAACGTCTTCTCCGGTGGCGTGTTCTCCGAGGTCTTTGTCGCCGAGGGCATCTGGAGCGCAGACCAAGTCGACCCGTCGTACGAGGGTGTGCCCGCCCGTTTCGTCGCCGAGGGCGGCAAGATCGCCCAGCAGGGCTTCGCCTCCGCCGAGCCGTACAACTATGAAGAGGTCTTCGAGGAGTGGGGCAAGCCGGTCGACTACCAGCTGCTGCACGACGCCGGCTTCGAGGTCTACTCCCAGACGCTGGGCGTCCGCCGCGACGATCTCGAGACGCTCGGCCCCTGCCTCGAACAGGTCGTCCCCGTCATCCAGCAGTCGGCAGTCGACTACATCAACGAGCCTGATCGAACGAACGGCATCATCGTCGACATCGTCGAGCAGTTCGACGACGTCTGGGTCTACGACGAAGGGGTCGCCAAATTCTCCGTGGAGACCCAAAAGGAGCTCGGGCTCGTCGGCAACGGACCCGACGACACGCTCGGCAACATGGACGAGGCACGCATCCAAGGTGTCATCGACCAGATGCGTGAGGCCGGCATGGATGTCCCCGCAGACCTCGAGGCGGCCGACCTTTTCACGAACGAGTTCATCGACACGTCGATCGGCCTCTGAGGAGCTCGGGATGACGACCACGACGCGCCAACGGCTGCACCTCACGATTACCGCAGCGATCCACGCCCGTTGGGCGCATCGCGTCGACGGACTGATCCACAGCCACCCGTGGAACGTGGAGGCCACGGTCGAGGGACCGGCCGACGCCGAGAAGGTCATGCCGGCCGACGACCTCGAGGCGATCCTGCACGCCCTCGTCGAACCGTGGCGGGGCAGGTATCTCACCTACGAGGACGTCGGCACGTGGAAGGGCTACGAGCCGCTGGTGTGGGACCGTGAACCCACCGTCGAGGAGATCGCCCGGCGCCTGTGGGCCGAGCTCGACGCACGGGTGCCGGGCTTGACATCGGTGGGCGTCGTCGAATCGACCGAGTTCGATCGCTGCCGAACCGTGCGCATCAGCCGTCGCGAGTGATCATCCCCGTCCTCGACATCGAGCCGCTGCGGTGCGATGCGCAGCGGCTCGACGGGTCCGAGCTCGTCGCCCGACTCGACGCAGCGTGCGTCGAGTCGGGTTTCTTCGTCGTCGTCGGACATGGCGTCGACGAGCAGATGAATGCCGTGTTCGACGCCGCGAGACGATTCTTCGCCGTGCCGCCCGATGCCAAGCTCGCGGTTGCCATGCGCGACGACCGCAACGGCTACGTGCCCCTCGGCGCCTCGCGGACCGGGGACAAGGAGATGTTCGACATCGGCTTCGACGGCAGCGGACGGTGGCCCGACGTTTCCGGCTTCCGCACTGCCGTGCTCGACTACCAGCGCGAGGCGCTCGGCGTGGCCGAGGTGCTTCTGCGTGCCATCGCCGTCGCGCTCGACGTCGAGCCGTCGTTCTTCGCCTCCCGGATGCGGCAACCGGAGTGCTTCCTGCGGATGCTCCGCTACCCGTCCACGAGCAAGGACGGATCCCGCAGCGAGCCGCTGCCGACGGGTGCGCACACGGACTACGGCGCGATCACATTGCTCGCCACCGATGGCGTGCCCGGGCTCGAGACGCGCACCGGGAACGATGACTGGACCGCCGTCATAGCGCCGGAGGGCAGCCTCGTCGTCAATCTCGGTGACATGCTCGCCCGCTGGACCAACGGCCGCTATGCCTCGACACCGCACCGGGTGGTCGGCGGCAACCGCGCCGAGCGCTACTCGATCCCACTGTTCGTCAACCCCGATCCAGACACGATCGTCGAGTGCATCCCGTCGTGCGTGACGGCGCAGCGGCCGTGCCGGTACGAGCCGATCACTGCAACCGAGTTCCTCAGCGGTCGTATCGACGGCACCATCGCCACCGGTGACGGCCGGCACGGCTGACGGCCTGCGACCGTGGGAAACTGAGCCGGTGGGGAGCGGCAACGATGGGAGGGCGTACGGACGCACGGCCGGCACCTCGGACGCAGCCCTCGTCGAGGTGACTGCCGGCACCCCTGCGGGCGAGCTGCTCCGGCGCTACTGGCATCCCGTCACGCGCTCGAGCGACGCGACGTCGACACCGCACGCGGTGCGCCTCCTCGGGGAGGATCTCGTGCTCTACCGCGACGGGAGCGGCGTCGCCGGTCTCCTGACCCCGCGCTGCTGCCACCGGGGTACGACGCTCTACTACGGCCGCGTCGAGGACGACGGAATCAGATGTCCGTACCACGGATGGCTGTTCGCTGCCGACGGCCAGTGCCTCGACCAGCCGTGCGAGCCGGGACGTGGACGCAACAAGGCTGTTGGCTCCTACCGCCAGCCGTGGTACCCGGTCGTCGAGTACCACGGACTCGTGTTCGCCTACCTCGGTCCTGCCGAGCGCCAGCCGGTTTTCCCGCGCTACGACATCTTCGAGGACCTCGGCGACGACGAGGAGATCGTGGTCGTCGATCACTTCGCCTTCGGCGGACCGAGCATCGCGCCGTGCAACTGGTTCCAGACGCACGAGAACGCGATGGACCCGTACCACGTCTTCATCCTTCACAACGCGATCAGCGGCCATCAGTTCGACCCCCGGCTCGAGATCTGGCCCGAGATCGCCTGGCAACGCCAACCGTGGGGCGTCACCGCCACACAGGACCGCGTTCTGCCCGACGGCACGACGCTGCACCGCGTGACCGAGGTTCGATTCCCCACCGTCAGGGTGATCCCGACACCGACGCTCACGGTGCTCGGTAAGACGAACAACCTGTCGTGGGCGCAGCCGATCGACGACACGCACACCAGGGTCTACGCGATGCTGCGCAAGCGTCGCGACCAGCCGGCCCAGGGGCTTCCGCTCTACGACGGCGACCGCAGCTGGTTCGACCTCGGCGAAGAGGAGCACCAGCGGTTCCCGGGCGA
>JALZNU010000399.1 GCA_030857495.1 Actinomycetota bacterium
GGAGATGCCTGCCATGGCGATCACACCCTCGTCGAGCAGGTCGGCGAGCGCACCGATCGACTCGGCGTAGGGGACGTCGGGATCGGGACGGTGGAGCTGGTACAGCCCGATGGTGTCGACGCCGAGTCGCTGCGCCGACGCTTTGGCCGCCTGGTGCAGGTGCTCGGGTCGACCGTCGACCGCCCACGACCCGTCACTCGGACGCACGTGGCCACCTTTCGTCGCGACGAGCGCCCGCTCGGCGCTGCCGGGAGCGGACGCCAGCGCCTCGGCGATGAGCAGCTCGTTGTGACCCACGGGATCGGCGCGGGCGTGGTAGGCGTCGGCGGTGTCGATCAGGGTGACGCCGGCGTCGAGCGCGGCGTGGATCGTGCGAACGCACTGCTCGTGGTCGGGGTGGCGCTCCACGGACATCGGCATCGCGCCGAGTCCGACGGCGCTCACCGTGCGTGTTCCGATCTGGCGCGTTCCGATCTGGCGGGTGGTCATCGCGTCAGCGTAGGCCCACGCTCGAAATCTGACTCTGCGGGTCGGGATTCGTGCGAGTAGTGTCCCGTCGATGAGCGACACATGGGGATTCGAGACGCGTCAGATCCACGTCGGTGGCGAGCCGGATCCGACGACGGGCGCACGGGCAGTGCCGATCTACCAGACCACGAGCTACCAGTTCCGCGACACCGAGCATGCTGCGAACCTGTTCGCCCTCGCCGACGTCGGCAACATCTACACCCGCATCATGAACCCGACGCAGGCTGCGCTGGAGGCCCGCCTCAACTCGCTCGAGGGCGGCTGCACGACGGCGATCGGCATCCCCGGCACGCTCGCCGTCGCCAGCGGTCAGTCGGCCGAGACGATCTCGATCCTGACGCTCGCCGGGGCGGGCGACCACATCGTCGCCTCCGCCTCCCTGTACGGCGGTACGTACAACCTCCTCCACTACACGCTGCCGAAGATGGGCATCGAGGTGACCTTCGTCGACGATCCGCACGACCTGGAGCTGTGGCGCAAGGCGGTGCGTCCCGAGACGAGGGCGTTCTTCGGCGAGACGCTGCCGAACCCGAAGAACGACGTGTTCGACATCGAGGGTGTTTCCGAGGTGGCCCACGCCGAGGGACTGCCGCTCATCGTCGACAACACCGTGCCGACGCCCTACCTGCTGCGCCCACTGGAGTGGGGCGCCGACATCGTCGTCCACAGCCTGACGAAGTTCCTCGGTGGCCACGGCAACTCGATCGGTGGCGCCATCGTCGACGGTGGCACGTTCGACTACGGAGCCTCCGGTCGCTTCGCCAACTTCAACGAGCCCGATCCCAGCTACCACGGCCTTGCCTACTGGCCGGCGCTCGGCAACGGTGCCTTCATCCTCAAGGCGCGGGTGCAGTTGCTTCGTGACATCGGCGCCGCGATCTCGCCGTTCAACGCCTTCCTCATCCTGCAGGGCATCGAGACGCTGAGCCTGCGGATGGAGCGGCACTTCGAGAACGCCGACAAGGTCGCCGAGTTCCTGAAGGGGCGCGACGAGGTGCTCGAGATCGCCTACGCCGGGCTTCCCGAGAGTCCGTGGCACGAGCGGATGCAGCGTTACGGCGGCGGCAAGGGCTACGGCTCGATCCTGTCGTTCGAGATCGAGGGCGGACTCGAGGCAGGAAAGCGGTTCGTCGAGGCGCTCGAACTGCATTCCCACGTCGCCAACATCGGTGACGTGCGCAGCCTCGTGATCCACCCGGCGAGCACGACCCACAGTCAGCTCACGCCGCAAGAACAGGCGCTGTCGGCCGTCACCCCCGGCCTCGTCCGCCTCAGCGTCGGCCTCGAGTCCATCGACGACATCCTCGCCGACCTGGAAAAGGGTTTCAGCGCCATCAAGTAGCGGGCTCGGTCGTCCGCTGCGCTTCCTCCTCGCGCCGCGTGTGCCTCGTCGCTGGCGCTTCCCTCGGCACGCGTGTCGGGCGTGGGGCGCGTACTACTAGTCGTCGCTCTCGCGACGACGAAGGAACTGTTCGAATTGGCGGCCGAGCTCGTCGGGGGTGGGGATCTGGGCTTCCGCCCGTCGATCGAACTCGTGCTCCAGCATCGCGACGTACTGGCCCATGTCGGGATCGGCGGCGACGAACTCGGCGTGGTCCTCGTCGGACTCGACGATCTCGTCGGTGAAGTCGGCCGGCAGCGGATCACCGAGCACGTGCGACAGGTGGCGCACGAGCGCCGCGGATGCCTGCGGATGGTTGCTGTTGCCGAGGTAGTGCGGCACGCCGACCCGCAGCGACACCGCGGTCAGGCCGATGGCGTCGAGCTCGACGAGCAGCGCGCCGATGACGCCCGTGACACCCTGGTATGTCGGCTTCGAGAGTCCGAGTCGCGCCGCCAACGAGTCGCTCGTGGTGCTGCCCACCACGCGAGGCGTGCGGGTGTGGGGCAC